>JBCCLS010000319.1:0-4780 GCA_039026835.1 Bacteroidota bacterium
GTATATTCCAGTGGTTTTTCTAATTTAGGCTATGAATATACGCAAAACATCTTATTTTTGTAGGAATTAAAAGAATAAACATGATAACATCCGATCAAATAAAAGATCTTATCAATCGCCTTGGTGCGTTAAGGAGGTATCTTTGACATAGATGCCAAACTCATAGAAATTGCAAACGAAGAAGAAAAAACTTATGCGCCTGACTTTTGGGACAACCCGAAAGAAGCTGAAGTCATTATGAAACAACTTCGAGGCGAGAAAAAATGGGTAAATGATTACAACAAAGTAGCAGACCTTATTGGCGACTTAGAAGTATTGTATGAATTCTACAAAGAAGGCGATGCTTCCCTAGAAGAAGTCACAACGCAATTTGAAAAAACGACAACCAATATTGAAGATTTAGAGTTTCGCAATATGTTATCTGACGAAGGTGACAGTATGAGTGCTGTGTTGCAAATTACAGCAGGAGCTGGTGGCACCGAAAGTTGTGATTGGGCTAGCATGCTCATGCGTATGTATTTGATGTTTGCAGAAAAACAAGGCTATAAAATCAAAGAGCTGAACTATCAAGAAGGCGATGTCGCTGGTATTAAAACCGTTACACTAGAAATTGAAGGCGACTATGCGTTTGGTTGGCTGAAAGGTGAAAATGGTGTGCATCGTTTGGTACGTATTTCTCCATTTGATAGCAATGCCAAACGTCATACTTCATTTGCGTCAGTATATGTATATCCGTTGGTGGATGATACGATTGAAATTGAAATCAATCCTGCAGATATTGAAATTACCACAGCGCGTTCTAGTGGTGCTGGTGGACAGAATGTGAATAAGGTAGAAACAAAAGTACAGTTGACACACAAACCGACTGGCATTCAAATTTCATGTTCAGAAACACGTTCGCAACACGACAACCGTGCAAGAGCTATGCAAATGTTGAAATCGCAGTTGTATGAAATTGAGTTGAAAAAACAGTTGGAAGCTCGTGACGATATTGAAGCTGGAAAAATGAAAATAGAATGGGGATCACAGATTCGAAATTATGTCATGCATCCGTACAAACTTGTCAAAGATGTGCGTACCGCACACGAAACTGGTAATGTAGATGCTGTCATGAACGGACAGATTGATGAATTTTTGAAAGCCTATCTAATGGCGATGGGACAGAAAAAAGAAGAGGAAATTTGATCTTAGATGTTAGTATTGACATATTAGTATTGAGATATTAGTATTGAGTATTGAGAAGAGCTGATAACGGAGCAAAGCGACCAACTGACAACCAACAGCGAAGCGACCCAAAACCTAACACCCAAAACCCAACAAAAAATGCTAAAAATATACCACAACCCAAGATGCCGAAAATCCAGAGAAGGATTGGCGATTTTAGAACAATCTGGAAAAGATTTTGAAATTGTAAAATATTTAGACACGCTACTTTCGGTAACTGCGCTCTCATAAATCATCAAACTGTTGCAAATTACACCTTTGTAATTAGTTCGAAAGAACGAAAAAATCTGGAAAGAAAATTTTAAAGGAAAAGAACTTACAGATACTGAAATTATCCAAGCGATGGTTGATCATCCAAAATTGATTGAGCGACCAATCGTTGTACATGACAATAAAGCGATTGTGGGACGACCTCCTGAAAACATATCTTCAATTTTATAAAAAGACATATTTTTGTCAAACCGAACTCGATTTGGTTTCTCATAACATTAGAGAACAATATAATGAGATTCTGAAACCTGTGCTGAATTCATTTCAGTATCAAGTTCAGAATAACGCTTACTGTTGTGAGCATATTTTTCTTTTAACAGAACTTTAACCAACATCGGCTAAACCAAGCCGTTTCTTTGCAGTCTAAAACAAAAAAAGAGCTCGACTCCGAAGAAATCGCTATCAAAAATGAAAAAAATATTCCTTTTCCTATGCTTTTTAGGAACAATTCTCACATTGCCTGCGCAAAATAAAAATTCAACCAAAAAAGTCACGATTACAGGAAAAGTTTTTGATAAAGCCTCTAAGCAACCGCTAGAATTTGCCACGATTATTTTTCAGGATGCTGCCAAAAAACGAGCAATTACTGGCGGAATTACCAATGAAAAAGGTGCATTTTCTATTGAAGTTGAGGCTGATGTGTACAACATTACTATAGAATTTATATCATTCAAATCGCAACAAATTAGCGCAAAATCCTTGTTGAATGATACATCGCTAGGTAACTTTTATTTGTCAGAAGATGCACAAGCCTTGGAAGCCATTGAAGTAATTGCCGAGAAAACTACAGTAGAATTAAAACTCGATAAAAAGATTTACAATGTTGGAAAAGACCTCACCGTTCGTGGTGGAACTGTAAGTGATGTGTTGGATAATGTTCCTTCAGTTTCGGTAGATGTGGAAGGAAATGTTTCTCTTCGTGGGAATGATGATGTGCGAATTTTAATCAACGGTAAACCCTCTGGATTGGTGGGTTTAAACTCCACAGATGCTTTGCGACAACTTCCCGCGGAAGCGATTGAAAAAGTAGAAATTATTACCTCACCTTCTGCACGTTACGAAGCGGAAGGAAGTGCTGGTATTTTGAATATTATTTTGCGCCGCAGCAAATTACAAGGACTCAATGGCGCCATTACGACCAATGTTTCGCATCCGGAAGGATATGGAATTTCAGGAAATATCAATTACCGCACTGGCGACGTGAACTTTTTTACAACTTCTGGATATAATTACCGCGAAGTTCCTGGAAATTCAAACACGTTTACAGAATATTTTAATGGCGATGACCCAAATACATTTTTGAACGAAGACCGCGATTTTGAACGTTTCCGCAAAGGTTTTAATACAAATTTTGGAGTGGAATGGTATATAAATGATAAAACTTCTGTGACTGCATCGTTGATTTATCGCAATAGCGACGACGAACGCGAAACAACCAATATTTTAACACAATTTGATAGTGACTTTAATGTATCTAACGTCAGCACACGTTTTGATCCAGAAAATGAAGGCGATCAAAATCTGCAATATGCTATCAATTTTGACAAAAATTTTGAAAAAAGTGGACACAAACTCACTGCAGATTTTCAGGCAGAAAACAGTACAGAAACAGAAAACTCTTTTATTTTGGTTGATGATGTGTTGGCGGAACAAGTGCGCACCGTAGAAGAGCAAGATCGTATTTTGTTACAGGTAGATTATGTGGTGCCTGTAGATGAAAATGCACAATTTGAGTTTGGATATCGCGGAAATTTTATCGATCTAACTACTGATTATTTGGTAGCTTTTTTAGAGAATGATGTGTTTGTGCCCGATACAGATTTAAGCAATGTGTTGAATTACCGTGAATATGTAAATGCATTTTATTCACAATATGGAAATAAGATTAACGAGAAGTTTTCCTTTTTGTTAGGCTTGCGCATGGAAGATTCGCGTATTGGTGTCAATCAATTGACTAGTGGTGATTTTGACCAAAAAAACTACCTGAGCTTATTCCCGACTATTAATTTGAGTTATGAAATTTCTGAAGATCAAAATATTACATTAGGATACAACCGAAGAATTCGAAGACCACGCTCACGATTTATCAATCCGTTTCCGTCGCGTTCTAGTATTACCAATGTATTTCAGGGAAATCCCGATATTGATCCAAGTTTTTCCAACGCTATTGATTTGGGCTATTTGAATCGTTTTGGAAAAATCACGCTCAACTCTTCTATTTACTTTCAACGCTCTACAGATGTATTTAATTTTATTAGTGAAGATACAGGCGAAACCACTATTTTGAATGGTGAAGAAGTGCCAATTATTCGTAGAACACCGATCAACTTAGCCAGAAATGATCGTTTTGGATTTGAATTTACCGTGACGTACAATCCGTCGCGCAAATGGCGCTTAAACGGAAATTTTAACTTGTTTCAGTCGTACAATCGCGGAGAATTTAACGGTGTTAATTTTGATGCAGACAATTTAAGTTGGTTTGTTCGTGTAAACAACAAAGTTACCTTGCCTGGCGGAATTGATTGGCAAACGCGTTTATTTTATCGTGGTCCCAACGAAGATGCACAAAATATTCGAAAAGGTTTATTTTCGGCAAATTTAGCTTTCAGTAAAGATTTGTTCAATGAAAAGGCTTCTTTGGCGTTAAACGTGAGCGATGTTTTTAACTCGCGTATTCGTCGTTCCGAAGCATTTACAGATACGTTTTTTAGCGAAAGTGAATTTCAATGGCGTGTACGCACAGTCAATTTAGCGTTTACATATCGTTTCAACCAAAAGAAAAAACAACAACGTGGTGGCAGACAAAATTTTGATGATGAAGGTGGGTTTAGTGCGGCACCTTAGTACTTCTAATGGTATGTTGTAAGTCTTTGACTTTGAATAGAGTTTCTAATCATAATATGAAAATGGTTTAACCTGTTTATGAGTTTATGTGTTTATCAGTTTAGGAGTTTAGGATTCACTTTTGTAAATTAAAGTGAGTTCGACATAAGAAATCACTTTAATTTACAATTCACTGAAAAATAACCAATTGTCAGTTCGAGCGCAGTCGAGAACAGCTAAAAATTAATATCTTTAAAGGAATCTTATGAGCTACGCTCAGTACTTTCAGTAATAATCGATTTGACATGTAGCGTAAATTATTTATAATCAAACATGTATATAAAAAGTTATATCAAACTCACGTTAAATTATGATTTTACTTACGAGATTCTTACTGATTCTTGGAATTATTGCAAAGGATGATTTTTAATTTTCGACTTTTTTAGTACTTTAGGAATCTATA
>JBCCLS010000320.1:0-4772 GCA_039026835.1 Bacteroidota bacterium
GAAAGAAGTAATCACCATTAATATTACTAACAATATGGAAAGCGGAATAATAATTAATGGTCGATAACTTCTTTCGTAACACCAAAAAAGGAAATTATTGGCGCTTGGGTGTCACAAGAAAATCCAACCCATAAAATTGAGTTTCTTCAAAACGGAATTGCCAAATCATATTCCTCTACTACAGAAAGTAAATTATATTATTACACTGTTTCTTCCTATTGTGATCAACACAGTACAGATAATAATTCGTTGTTCGTAAAAATTATAGACGACAAAGCCAATTCTTCAAAATGTTACGAATTGAAGGAAATAGATGTTCAAGACGAAAATGAGTTGGTGTTAGTAGACATAGAAAGCGACGAAGCGCATTTGTACACAAAAGTGTATTAGGTTTAATATGCTAATGTGTCAATTTGAAAATGAATTACTCCGAACCGTCATTGCGAACGAAGTGAAGCAATCTGTGTGTTTCCATGTAAGAATTATGCTTTTCTAGAAACAGATTACCGCGCTGCGCTCGCAATGACGTTTCAAAAAAGTCTAGTAGCGAAGCACTGTTTCAATGTGCTAATGTGTCAATTTGAAAATGTAGCAATTACTTTCAAAGTACAGTATATACTTTTCTAGAAACAGATTGCTTCACTACGTTCGGATGACGTTTCAAAAAAATCTAGTAGCGAAGCGAACCTAACCTACTTTCTATAAAAGTTCATTTCATCTACATAATTCCACACATCCTGTGGCAACAACGGTTTGATGTTTTTCTTTTCTTTAATGGCTTTTCGAATAAATGTGGAAGAGATTTCCATAATAGGCGCCGCAACACGATGAATTTTTGGATGATCGGTAAATTGATGTTCTACAATGCCTTCGGAAACTCGCGGATACACATATAGCTCATGATTCGCCAAAATTACTTCGTAGTTTTTCCACTTGTGGAAACTTTTGAGATTGTCTTCACCCATAATTAAGCAAAACTGATGTGTTGGATATTTTTCTTGTAAATGTGCCAACGTGTTTACCGTATAATTCGGTTGTGGTAAGTCAAACTCTATCTTGCTCGGTTTAATTTTGGGATAATCTTCTGTAGCAATCATGACCATTTCATACCGATGGTGATTTGCCAAGAGCGAACTTTTCTTTTTAAACGGATTGTGCGGCGTCACGACCATCCAAATGGCATCTAAATCACTATATTCTGCCATGTAATTAGCAATTGCCAAATGTCCAATATGAATTGGGTTGAAGGTGCCAAAATACAAACCAATTTTCATCTGTATACGTTTAGTGTTCAATTCCAATAAAATCTGCAATCACTTTCACTGCTTGTGCTTTGGCAGTTTCTAAATCGTCGTTCATGATGCGAACATCAAATTGTGGCGCAGTTGCCATCTCTGCAGGCGCTTTGGCAATACGCATATTGATTTTATCTTGACTCTCTGTTTTTCGTTTCTTTAATCGTTTGATCAATTCGTTAATGTGTGGCGGTTCAATAAAAACGGTTAAAGTTTCTTCTGGAAATTTATTCTTAATTCGCAATCCGCCTACCACATCAATATCAAAAATAACATTCTTTCCAGCATCACAAATGCGATCAACTTCGGTTTTTAACGTTCCGTAATAGTTTTCAGGATATACTTCTTCCCACTCTAAAAACTCTTTATTTCTGATTTTTTGTTTAAATTCTTGAGGCGATAAAAAATAATAATCTTTTCCATCTGTTTCGCCATCACGTCTGTCGCGAGAAGCTGCCGAAATGGAAAACTCTAAATTCAATTCAGAAACGCTGAGCAAATGATGTACAATGGTGGTTTTTCCAGCGCCAGAAGGTGCTGCAACTACAATTAATTTCCCTCTTTTCATTATAGTACGTTTAACAGTTGTTCCTTAATTTTTTCCAATTCATCTTTCATTTGAACCACCAATTGTTGCATTGGTGCGTAATTGGATTTGGAACCGATGGTATTAATTTCACGCCCAATTTCTTGGGTAATAAAACCGAGTTTTTTTCCGTTAGAATTAGGAGAATTCAAGGATGTGGAGAAATAATCTAAATGATTTGCCAGTCGGACTTTTTCTTCTGTGATGTCGAATTTTTCTAAATAATAAATGAGCTCTTGTTCGAAACGATTTTCGTCTACTTGTTCTTTTAAATCATCCAACGCACGACGCAAACGCTCTTTTACAGAAACCATGCGCTCATCGTCCATATTGATTACTTTTTGAAGCAACTCAGAAATGTTGTGTACGCGTAATAAAAAGTCTTGTTCCAACACTTTTCCTTCAGCAATTCGGTATTCGTCTAATTGTTCAATCGCATGTTGCAACGCATTTTGAATTACTTCAAACTCTTTTTCGTCAATCTCTTCGCGTTCCGTTTTGAGTGAATCTGGCATTCGCACTACCATTTTTAGCAATTCAATATCATCTGCATCTGGCTGAATTTCGCGAAGCTGATTCATATATTCTTTCACAACAGCTTGGTTAATTTTGGTAGATGTTTCTTCGGCTGTCATCTCCAAATACAAGGAAAAGTCTACCTTTCCACGCAACAATATTTTCGCAATAGTTTTGCGCATTATCAATTCTTTTTCGCGATAATACGAAGGAATACGCGCATTCAAATCTAAACTCTTGCTATTAAGTGATTTTAATTCAATCGTTATTTTTTTTGACGGAAGTTGTTCTACAGCCTTTCCGAATCCTGTCATAGACTTTATCATACGGCAAAAATAGTAAAATTACTGACAACGCTTGGGTTTGCAGCTTGCTATTCTATACTTCTCAGTTGGCTTTTGCAGAATCTTTTATGGGATGAACTGACAGAAATACTTCATTACATTAGTTATGATTTGAAATTACCATCACAGAAAATGATGATTTTTCTCCTTTATTCAAGTTGTACATGGTATTATATCTCCTGTTTTTTTATTTTTGAGAAAATTATGCCATTAGTACTATTATCCGTTGCTCCTGCACTTTTGATCATTATTTACATTTATTACAGTGATAAATATGACAAAGAGCCAAAACATCTCCTGGTGATCTGTTTTCTCTTAGGAGCTGTTGGTAGTATTTTAATTTCCGCTGTTTCGCATTTTTTTGTCTCTCGATATGTACCCGAATTGGAAACTCATAAAATTTGGATTCAATTCTGTAAAGCATTTTTTGTAGTAGCGCTGGTAGAAGAATTCAGCAAGTATATTTTTGTGCGCTATTTTGCTCAAAGACACAAAGAATTTGACGAACCGTACGATGGCATTATGTACGCTGTTATGGTTTCTATGGGTTTTGCGGTGACAGAAAATTTAGCCTATTCGTTTCAAGGCGGAATTGAAATGGCAATTTACCGAGCATTTACAGCAGTTCCTGCGCATGCTACTTTCGGAATTATTATGGGATATTATATGGGAAAAGCCAAATTTTCCAGAAAGCGTGTCAAGTACAATCTTTTAGGATTGGGATTGGCAATTGTATTTCACGGAATCTATGATTTCTTTCTCTTTATCAACTATATTCCAGGAATTTCTATTGGCGCTTTTATGTCATTAGCTGTTGGAATATTGTTGTCTCAAAAAGCCATCCGGATTCACCAGCAGAACTCACATTTTAAACCGAAGTGACAAAATCGATCGCTCTCTTTTCATTGTAATATACATCGTCAATATCATAAAAACCTACATGACCGCCATATTTAGGCATCTCAAAGTAGAAATTTTTATTTTTCTCCGCTTCTTCTACAGGAAAACAGCATTCAGACAAAAACGAATCGTTTTGCGCATTAATCAACAACGTCGGAACTTTTATGTAGGGAATAAATTGTCTGGACGAACACTTTTTGTAATAATCATGTGCATCTTCAAAACCGTGTGCTATCGACGTATATAGATTATCAATATGCAACATTGAATTTGCCTTTTTAATATCTTCAAGTGTAATCAAATTTGGAAATGCTTTGTGCTTCAC
The DNA here is from genome assembly GCA_039026835.1 of Bacteroidota bacterium. GTDB lineage: Bacteria > Bacteroidota > Bacteroidia > Flavobacteriales > Flavobacteriaceae > Kordia. The sequence continues at coordinate 3,967 of JBCCLS010000320.1, forward strand.
CTTCAATTTTTCATGCAAATGCCTGATAAACATTTTGTTGTATAAATAATTTTCCAAACGTTTCATCTGTTTCAAAGAACCTTCTAACTGACACGGAACAGAAACAGCAATCGCTGCTTTTACTTCTTTAGGAATCGGAATGGCTTCGCCTAAATATTTCAACAACATATTTCCACCCAAACTAAATCCTTTTAACACAATATGATCGTACTGAGGATAATGCGCCACAATATACGCAACAACTTCTCTCAAATCTTCGGTAGCGCCTGCATTATACGAACGAAACAACCGATTCGGTTCTCCACTACAGCTTCTAAAATTCATTGCAACAGCATCATAACCATTGTTATTAAAAATTTTAGCCGTTCCTTTAATGTACGAACGTTGCGCATTGCCTTCCAATCCATGTAAAATTAGGATGAGTTTGGAAACATTTTTATGATATGCAGCATAACTCCAATCCAAATCAATAAAATCCTGATCGTTTAGCGTTATACGTTCTCGCTTTTGATACACACCTGTTACACTTCTGTACAAGCCAGAGTGAATCGTAGAAAAATGCCCATTTTTAAAAATATGTGGCGGGTTGTAATGACTTTTAATTATTGGCATAGTATTTTTGGTACTAAAAAATAAAAACTAAATATAATGTATTTTAAAGAATTTGACATTCGTTGGAGCGATTTAGATGCAAATCGTCACTTAGCCAATTCCGCATATATCAATTTTATGAGTCACACACGTATGGGATTTCTCATTGAAAATGGCTTTACGCAAAAAGAATTAGCCAAAAACAATATTGGTCC
>JBCCLS010000321.1:0-4730 GCA_039026835.1 Bacteroidota bacterium
ATCGTGAAAAAGTATCCAATCTAAAAGCATATACCTATAACTTAGTAGGTGGAAAAATAGAAGATACCAAGTTGCGCAAAGATGGAATTTTTAAAGAAAAGCGAAACGACTATGTAGATATTCAAAAAATTACCATGCCTAACATAAAAGAAGGTTCTGTGATTGAATATCGCTACAAAATGATTTCACCATACTACGGCAACATCAACGAGGTGTATTTTCAATATGAAATTCCTGTAAATCAAATAGATGTAGCTTTTGAGGCGCACGAATATTTCAGATACAAAAAACATTACAAAGGCTATTTCAGAATCAATCCGCAAGAAAGTCAGCGTCCTGGGAAAATTACCTTAACAGGAAGTTCTCGAAGTGGCGGAAATAGTAGAGATGCAATGGTTAGAACGTCTTTTAGCCGAGACGAAATTGACTTTTCTTTCAATGTTACCAAGTATAATTTAAAAAATGTGCCTGCACTCAAAGATGAAAGTTTTGTCAGCAATATTGAAAATTACCGAAGCGCAGTAAAATTTGAATTAGAGCAAATTCAAATGCCAAATGACATTCCACAATACTTAGCCAAATCGTGGGACAACGTGGTCAAAACCATCTACAGAAGCAGTGATTTTGGTGGACAACTTGAAAAAAGTTCCTATTTCAAAAGTGATATTGACAACTTGATTGCAGACACTGAAAGCGATATGGAAAAAGCTGCGAAAATATACAACTATGTACGCAACCGAATCAATTGGAATGGAAACTACGGAAAATATGCGCAGGAAGGTGTTCGCAAAGCATACAAAGAAAAAACGGGTAATGTAGCCGATATGAATCTTATGCTAACTGCCATGTTGCGTCACGCAGGTGTTAGCGCCAATCCTGTTATCCTCAGTACACGCTCGCATGGAATTACCATGTTTCCGTCGCTAAATGGGTTTAACTATGTTATTTGTGCGATAGAAGTGAAAGATGCTGTCATTCTGTTAGATGCAACTAACTATTATGGAGAGCCAAATATATTGCCATTACGTGCATTAAATTGGTCTGGGCGACTTATTCGTAAAGATGGAAGTTGGAGCCAAATCAGTTTGATGCCCAATCAGACAGCTTTACGCGCAACAATGATTAATGTGACTTTGGACGAAAATGGTGATATTTCTGGACAACAGCGTACACAATACACATCGCACAATGCATTGAACTTCCGCGACATGTATGCGCAAGTTGATGAAGAAGAATACCTAGAGCAATTGGAAAACAGCATTGAAGATATTGAGATTTCAGAACATTCGGTAAAAAACCTTAAAAAAGCTGGAAAGCCTGTGTTGGAATCTTATGCGTTTGAAAAAGAGTCACAGGCAGAAATCATTGGTGATAAAATATACTTTTCACCCTTATTCTTTTTATCCACAGATGAAAATGTATTCAAAGCAGAAGAACGTGTGTATCCTGTTGACTTTGGCTATCCGTGGAAGCGAAAAATTATGATGAATATCAAATTGCCAGAAGGTTACACCATAGAATCTATGCCAGAAGCCACCGCAGTAAAAATGCCAGATGGTTTGGGTGAATATTCGTTTAATATTTCTAAAACACCTGCGGGAATCAGTATTGTAATGAGTAAAGAAATTAAATCTGCAGTAATCATTCCTGATAGTTACGGTGCGTTGCGCGAATTTTACAAAATGTTGGTGGAAAAAGAAAAAGAGAAAATTGTATTGACAAAAATATAAACAATACCACAGCACATCTTTCTGCGGAAATACCACAAATATCCGTGGAAAAGCTATATTTTTACAGGTGACTTTACAACTAGTGTGTAAAGTCACTTTTTAGTAAAAACCAATTCTTGAAAGGTCGAAAGGCATATTCAAAATTGTGAATTTTAATATCCGTAGTAGCACGGAACTTTATCAAAAAAAGAATACAATGCATATAAAAGACGCACAAGCAGCAGTAGATACGTGGATTAAAGAACATGGCGTTCGCTATTTTAATGAACTGACAAACATGGCGCAACTCACAGAAGAAGTTGGAGAAGTTGCTCGAATCATTGCGCGACGTTACGGCGAACAAAGTGAAAAAGAAAGTGACAAAGACAAAGACTTAGGCGAAGAACTAGCAGATGTCGTTTTTGTGGTGTTGTGTTTAGCCAACCAAACGGGAATTGACTTGCAAGCAGCATTTGACAAAAAAATGGACAAAAAAACCAAACGCGATCACGATCGTCATCACAACAACGAAAAATTAAAGTAATCGACTTGTCATACCAAATGTCATATCGAGCGCAGTCGAGATATCTCGAGAATACAAACTAAGTATTGATACAAAATATTATTATGAACGTAAAGCTTCAAAAATCTACGCTTCACCAACAATCACATATTGCCATTACAGGTTCTAAAAGTGAAACCAATCGTTTGTTATTGCTACAAGCGTTGTATCCTTCTATTCATATTGAAAACATCTCCAACTCTGACGATGCTACTTTAATGCAAAAAGCATTGCAGTCAAATGAGTCTACAAAGGACATTCATCACGCAGGAACAGCTATGCGTTTTTTGACAGCGTATTATGCAACACAAGAAGGACAAAATGTGACTTTGACAGGTTCTTCTCGTATGCAAGAACGTCCGATCAAAATATTGGTAGAAGCTTTGCAGCAACTCGGAGCAGACATTCAATACATAAAAAATGAAGGGTATCCACCATTACAAATACAAGGTCAAAAATTACAGCAAAGTCAGGTGACATTAGCCGCCAATATAAGCAGTCAGTACATTTCTGCATTACTTCTAATTGCGCCTACTTTGGAAAATGGGTTAACGCTTACGCTGGATGGGAAAATTACCTCTGTTCCGTATATAAAAATGACACTTTCCTTGCTAGATGAGCTCGGCGTAGAAACAAGTTTTGAAGGAAACGCCATCACAGTACAACGATTTGAAGCAACTCAAGAAGCAACACTATTTACAGTAGAATCTGACTGGAGTTCAGCGTCGTATTTTTATAGTTTAATTGCACTCAGCGATATTGGAACGACCATTACACTTTCATCGTACAAGCAAAACAGTTTGCAAGGCGACTCGTGTTTGGCAGAAATCTACAAAGTTTTTGGTGTAAAAACGAGTTTTGGAGACAATTCTATTACGTTGACCAAAACCCAAGAAGCGACTCAGGAACTCATCAAGCTTGACTTAAAAAATGCGCCAGACATTGCGCAAACCATCGCTGTAACGGCTTTTGGCTTGCAATTGCCATGTGAAATGATTGGATTACATACATTAAAAATCAAAGAAACCGATCGTTTAGTCGCACTCAAAGTCGAACTTGAAAAACTAGGCGCGTCTGTGGATATTACAGATGCTTCTTTGTACTTACATAAAGCCACAACGATTAACGAAAATATTACTATTGAAACTTACAAAGATCACCGTATGGCCATGGCATTTGCGCCGTTGGCATTGCGTGTTCCTATCGAAATTGAAAAAGCCGATGTCGTCTCCAAATCCTTCCCAGATTTTTGGCAGGATTTGGAAAAAATAGGAATTGTGATTTCGTAAACAAAAAAACACTCCAAATACTTGACAACGCCTATGTTGAGATTGTATATTTGCAATTCTTAAAAATAACGTAGAAAACTTATGGCAAAAAAGCTATCGCATTTTAATTTCGACCTTCCTACAGAATTACTTGCAGAATATCCTTCAGAACACAGAGACGAAGCCCGTTTAATGGTATTGAATCGTGAAAAACAAACGATCGAACACAAACGCTTCAAAGACTTGGTAGAATACTTTGACGAAGGTGATGTAATGGTACTCAATAACACAAAAGTATTTCCAGCACGACTTTTTGGAAACAAAGAAAAAACAGGCGCGCGTATCGAAGTATTTTTATTAAGAGAATTGAATGAAGAGCAACGTTTGTGGGATGTTTTGGTAGATCCGGCACGAAAAATCAGAATTGGAAATAAACTGTATTTTGGAGATGATGAAAGTTTAGTGGCTGAGGTGATCGACAATACAACTTCACGCGGTCGTACTTTACGTTTCTTGTACGATGGTTCGTATGAAGAATTTAGAGCGAAATTAAGTGAACTTGGTCAAACACCACTTCCAAAATACATCAAAAGAGATGTGGAGCCAGAAGATGAAGAACGTTACCAAACTATTTATGCAAAAGAAGAAGGAGCAGTAGCTGCACCAACAGCCGGATTGCACTTTTCAAAGCATTTATTAAAGCGTTTGGAAATCAAAGGAATTGACTTCTCAGAAATTACCTTACATGTAGGTTTAGGTACGTTTAATCCTGTAGAGGTTGAAGATTTATCTAAGCATAAAATGGACTCCGAAGAATTGAAAATTGGTCCAAAAGCGGTTGAAGTCGTAAACAATGCGAAGAAAAATAAAAAGAAAGTATGTGCTGTAGGAACTACGGTAATGCGTGCGTTGGAAAGTTCAGTTTCTTCTGAAAGAACTCTAAACGAATACGAAGGTTGGACGAACAAATTCATCTTTCCTCCATACGAGTTTAGCATCGCCAACTGTATGATTACCAACTTCCATACGCCAAAATCAACATTACTAATGATGGTTTCTGCCTTTGCAGGTCACGAATTCATCTTGAAAGCTTACGACGAAGCCATCAAAGAAGGATATCAATTCTATTCGTATGGAGATGCAATGTTGATTCTATAAAAGAACTCACATATACAATATATCTAAATCCTG
>JBCCLS010000322.1:0-4727 GCA_039026835.1 Bacteroidota bacterium
TATTGACATCATTATTTTCATATCCGTTCACGACATAGGTTGGGAAATTTAAAAAGTTTAGTACGTATCAAATTGTAGCACAATTGCCGGAGAATCAATAAAACTCACTACAATACTATTCAAATGTAAAGAATAGCAATAAAATTACTAAAGCGTCATAATTTTAATGGCGCTTTAGTTTTTTACAAACAATTTCTGAATAAACAATTCTAGCTCTTCACCTTTGGGAACTTGAAGTTTTTTACGAATGCGATATCTGGAAGATTTTATCGAGGGTAAGGTTACATTTCGCACATTCATAATTTCTTTTAGACTTAAATTTAAATACATTAAGTGACAAATTTCACGTTCTGCTTTGGTGAGTTTTGGATAGCGTTTTGCTAATTCTATTTCAAAATTTATTTCAGAAATGGTACTCACTTTTGACACACTATCCAACCGTTTTTCGGTATGAATCTGATTTTTAAGTTGAACCAAAATGCTTTGATAACTTTCCACAACGCCAGAACTACTATCTTTCGTTTGCAACTCTTTAATGCTATCGAGTAACTCTTTTGTAAAATGTGTTCGCATCTTATTATCCATCAACAAACGATCTGTTTTATAGCGAAGAAAATGTACTTTTTCGTTGAGTAATTCTTTTTCCAATTCCTGCTTTTGATGATTGCGTTCTGCAATTTTTCGGCGATAGCGATACAGGAAGAATACACTTACTAACGCAATTAAAGCCAATACAAATAAGATAGCAAACAATCGTTTTTGTGCTCGTTGCGAGGTTGCAGCTGCTTCTAATTGTTTTTTTTCGGCAGCTGTTTGAATGCTATCCTGTTGTCGTTGATTTTTGTAAGTATATGCAAGTTCTAACTGTTGAATTTTATTTGTTTGACTTAAAATTTCTACAGAATCTTTATATTTTCTATACATACGATAGTTGCGCAACGCAGATTGATACGCATTTTTGGCAATTGCAATTTTATATCGCTCCAAATATACAGATGACAATAATTTTTTATTACCGTATTGCTTTGCTAATTGTTCTGCTTGCTCTAAATATGTGAGCGCTACAGTATATTTTTTTAGTTTACGGGACAATCTTCCTAGTCTGCGAAGAATGACTGCCATGCGTTCTAATTTTTCATGTGAAGAAAATATCGCCAAGCTTTTTTCATATATTTTTATAGCATTTGCATACTTTTTTTGACTTTCATATATTCTTGCAAAATTGGTATGTGCATCTGCTAAACGCATGTCTTTTCCAAAATACAACTTTGCACTGTCCAAAATTACTAAGGCACTATCTGTCTTTTTTGCATGATGTAAAAACAAACCATAATTGTTCAAGGAAATAGCATAATCCAAGCTATCACCTTTCCGCAATGGCAATGCTTTTTTCATGTAGTATATTGCCCTTTCAGGTTTTTTTTGAGCATTAAATAACATGGCAATATTATGATAAGAGCGCCCAATTTTAGTAGTATCTTTTGATTGTTTTTTGATGTCTAATGCTTTTAAATAATATGCATATGCCTGTTCGTAGTTATTTCGCCGGCGTTCAATGATTCCTAAACAATCATACGCCAACGCTGTTTGCTGCAATTTATCTTCAAAAGTGTACGTATCCTCTAAAATGGACAACGCATTTTTAAAAAACTGTGTCGCTTCAAGCGGATTGGAAGTGTCAGTCAAAATTCCTAATGCTATGGATTGTGTTACAATCAAGGAATCAGATGTTGCAACATTTAAAAGTTTTGCAATCGAATCTACTTTTTGCTGTCTTGTTTGACTGTACACAAAAAAGTTGAAGAAGATGGTTATAATAAATAGCTGTTTTTTCAAAGGATATTTTTATCAAAAGACAAAAGTAAAAATAGTACTTTTTTCAATTTGCTACCATTTGCTACTAATCTTACGGTGTAATATCTAGTGTAAAAACTAATTTTGAAATACTCAAAACTATACAAATTTTACTCATGATGAAAACAATTTTGATAACACTTATTAGCGTGTTTATATTACAAACTATTCATGCGCAAGCACCCGAAAGCATCAACTATCAAGCAGTTATTAAAGATACAAATGATGATTTTGTCAGCAATCAAAATATTGCTATTCAAATCAACATCAATCAAAGTACAGCCAACGGTACAACTGTGTATTCAGAAACACATGCAGTAACAACTTCTGATACTGGACTTATAGTATTACAAATTGGCAATGGAACTACCACAGATGATTTTACTTCAATTTCGTGGAACAACAATACCTACTTTTTAAACATTGCTGTTGATTTAAATAATGGAACAACTTTTAGTGATTTGGGCACACAACAATTGGTAAGTGTACCCTACGCATTGCATGCGAACACCAGTGATAGTAGTGCCGAAGTAAAAAATAACAATACAACCATATCAGCAAACTCAGGAAATGCAAAAATCAATTTTGGATTTTTTGATTCGTATACTTTTACAAATAATAAAATAGCGCTTAGTGCTAATAACCCAAATTTTGGAAACAATTTACAATTGGAATTTAATGATGGTCCGAACGCAAATAGAATAACGAACGTATTTCCTGATGTCACTTCAATTCCATCACCGACGAGTGAAGATTATGAATTAAACTTAAGCGTAAGAGGAAACAATACTCTAAGTGCTCGAGGTAACGGAACAGTTAGAATTAACAATAGTTATACACTTCCAAATGCAGACGGAACTACAGAGCAAACATTGGTCACTAATGGCAGTGGGATTGTGACTTGGGGAAATTCCTCAAAATTAGCAGACAACGACGGGAATACGCAAATACAAGTTGAAGAAAGCTCCAATGAAAATCTTATTCGTTTTGATGTAGAAGGAACAGAATACTTTCGAATGGAAAGAGGAAGACTAGAAACACCAAACACAGGATTCAGTGTTCTTATCGGAGAAAATGCAGGATTGAATGATGATTTAGTGGAGAATGAAAATGTTGCTATCGGCTATAAAGCACTGGAAACCAATGTTACTGCAGGTTCAAACACTACTGTTGGCGCTTTTTCAATGAATTCATTTACTAACGGAAGTTCGAACACAGCCATGGGAATTGGAACGTTGCAGAATTTAGTAAACGGAAACAATAATGTGGCTATAGGAGCTGGAGCTCTGAGTACCACAGTCGGAAATGCCGCAACCACTAGAGGCAGTAATAATGTAGCTATCGGTTTTAGAGCAGGTTTAAATAACAGCGGAAATGGAAATGTAATTATAGGATATACTGCTGATATTAGCGGAAATGAATCCAATAGGCTTATCATAGACAACACCAACACAACAACACCATTGATTTATGGAGAGTTTAACTCAGACCTTGTTCGTGTCAACGGGCGATTGGAAACCACTGGAAACGTAACGACAACCGGAACAACCACAACTACAGGTGTCACAAATACAGGCTCTTTAAAGATTGGTAATACTGCAACACTTAGCGGAATTTATAAAACATTTATAACCAGAAATGTAGGTAATGTAGGCGGAAACAGTAGTCGCATTGAAACATTTACCATCAATGGCGTAAATCCAGGGGATGTTGTGTTTGTATCGCCAAGCGAAAACTTACAAAGTCAAATAGTAATTGCGCAATGTTGGGTAAGTGCTTCCAATACAGTAAGTGTGCGTTTTAGAAATACTGACGGAGGTGGACAAGATCCTGATGGCGGTAATGGTGCGACGTATTATTTTTCAGTTATTCAATAATTAAAACATCATGAGAGCATTATTAATCATAACTATATTACTTTTTGTAGTTTTCTACACCAATGCACAAACCATAGAACGTCAAGTAATTGGTTCAGCGGGCACTACACTATCAAACGCTAATAGTACTATTGAATTTTCGGTTGGAGAGACTGCTATAACCACCATTTCAGATGGAACAACCACAATTTCACAAGGATTTCAACAAGGAACTGTAAAACTGCTAATTCGAATACATACAAAAGTATATTTACAAGGCGCAGCGCTCAATCCGTTTACGGGACAAGAAAATTTAATGCGAGACGATTTAAACAGAGACAATATAATCCCTACAACTTCTCCGTATGGCGATGGAGCTATATTGGACACCGGAATTTTCAGTATTTTCGATCAGGATGCTGTGGTAGATTGGGTTTGGGTAGAACTCAGAAATGCCAACGATAACACACAAGTAGTGGCGAGTCAATCCGCATTGCTACAGCGAGATGGCGATGTGTTAGACGCAAACTATCAAACACTCGAATTTGAAGTCGCTGATGGAAATTATTATGTAGCTATTAAACATAGAAATCATTTAGGCGTTATGACAGCAAATACCATAGCGCTTTCAAAAACTCCTACTATCGTAAATTTTACAGATGCAACCAATCAAATTACCTTCGGAAGCAATGCCCAAACTACATTTGGAATGCCAAGCGGAATTGTTGCCATGTGGTCAGGAAATGCCAATGGAGATTCTGTAGTACAATATTCAGGAGTCAGTCCCGATACGCCTGCAATTTTATCCGAAATATTAAACGATCCGGGAAACTTTTTGAATTTCCCCACATTTGCAGTCGCAAAATACAATCCAAATGATGTAAATCTGGATGGAATCATACAATATTCTGGAGTTAATCCGGATGCACCTTTTATTTTGCAAAATGTACTCGCACATCCTGGAAACTTTCTAAACTTTAGTACGTATCAAATTGTGGAACAATTGCCGGAGAATAA
>JBCCLS010000323.1:0-4724 GCA_039026835.1 Bacteroidota bacterium
CAAAAATTGCATACTTTCCATGTAAAGTAAGTGAGTTGAAATTATATAGTTCTAGAGCTACATTTTCCATAGTAAATCCGATAAAATAACGACTTTCAGCAGTTTTGGTCAATTCAGGGTCTTCATCCCATAACAATATCCATTCATTAGCATTTATACATAGCTCTTCAATTGTAGATTTGGTTTTTTGATAGAGCTTTTCATGGGTAATATCAGAGGTGATGTTGACTTTATGTGTATACAATTGGTCATGATTAAATTGTACCACAGTATATTGAGGCTCTTTTACGTTTTTTTGCTTTAAAATATGTCCTAAATTATTTTCTTGTCGAAATCTAGAAGGTGCTTGCCCATACAATTTTTTAAAAGCTTTGCTAAAAGCAGCAGTAGATTCGTAACCAGCATTTAGAGCGATATCAAAAATAGGTTTGGAACTGTATTTTAAATAATCAGCTGCAATTTGAATTCGGATTTTAGAAGAATACGAGTTAATTGATTCACCTTTAAGTGCTGTAAATAAGCGATTTGCATGTCTATATGAATAAAAAGAAGTATGCGAAACAGCATTAGTAGTAGTTTTGTTAGAAGCCTTTCGTATAAATTCCTCCAAGGACTCTATTCTATTTTTTACATATTCTTTCATACACTTATTTTAGTACCGATTCGCCAACTCAATAATCTCCAAATCTTTGATTTTATCTTTATCAATCACAAAACGTAACATCGTTCGCACTTTATGAAAACCGTGTTTTCCGCAAGCGCCAGGATTCATGTGAAGCAAATTCAATTTCTTATCAAACATTACTTTTAAAATATGTGAATGCCCGCAGATAAACAATTGTGGTGGATTTTGACGAATTTCGTCGCGCACACGAACATTATACTTATTTGGGTAACCGCCAATATGCGTGATCCACACATCAACATCTTCACACAAAAACCGATTGTGTTCCGGGAATTCCATACGCGCTTTATCATCGTCAATATTTCCATACACACCACGCAACGGTTTCAAAGATTTAATGGTATCTGTCACAGACAAATTGCCAATATCACCTGCATGCCACACTTCATCTGCATTGTGGACATGTTTTAAAATTTGATCGTCCATGTGACTGTGTGTATCTGATAAGAGTAAAATTTTCTTCATGAAATTATGTTAGTGCATTATCGCTAGCGAACTTACCGGAAATTCAGCTGTACATTATCAAGTAAAACTATGCTAAATAAATGTGAATTTTCGCGTGCTAATGAATTAAAACTTATCTTTGTAAGTCTGTAACAAAAGTAGTAAATAATACCTTGAGATACTTCATTGAACTTTCGTATAATGGCAAAAATTACCACGGTTGGCAAAATCAGCCAAATGCCATTTCAGTACAGGAAGTCATCGAAAAAGCACTGTCGACTTTACTGCGATCTGAGATTTCAATTGTTGGTGCCGGACGAACAGATTCAGGCGTTCATGCCAAGCAAATGTTTGCCCATTTTGACACAGCGCTTGTGTTTGATGCCTCAGAATTGACATTCAAATTAAATTCGTTTTTACCCAAAGATATTGCCATACACACCATTCATTCCGTTCATGCAGACGCACATGCGCGATTTGATGCGACTGGCAGAACGTATGAATATTGGATTGTTTCTCAAAAAAATCCATTTCACAATCAATCTGCGCATACGGTTTTCAAATCCTTAAATGTTTCCTTGATGAATCGCGCGGCGGAAGAGTTATATAAGTATGAAGACTTTAAAAGCTTTTCCAAAACGCATACAGACGTAAAAACCTATATCTGTTCGATTGAAAAAGCAATTTGGGAACAAAAAAATGAACTCTTAGTATTTACCATTCGTGCTGATCGGTTTTTGCGAAACATGGTCCGCGCTATTGTTGGAACACTCATAGACGTTGGATTGGAAAAAATATCCATCACACAATTTAAACAAATTATAGAATCGAGAGATCGAAACAAAGCAGGCACTTCGGTACCTGGAAAAGCCTTATATTTGACCTCGGTAACATACCCAAAAGAAACCTTTACAATCAATGGCTAAAGTAACAGGAAAAGTATTTGATTTTGGTCTTTTTAAACGATTATTGACCTATACAAATCCATACAAAATTACCTTATATTTTGTAGCAATTGCAGCAATATTATTGTCTGTCTTTGCAGTGGCGCGTCCTGTATTATTAAAAGTTACGGTTGACGATTATATTTTTACCGAAGACAAAGAAGGATTGCTTATTTACATTCTATTCATGTTTGGTGTTTTATTACTTGAAGTCATCTTTCAGTTTTTATTTGTTTTTTATGCGAATTGGCTCGGACAAAGTATTATAAAAGACCTTCGACAAAAACTATTCAATCACATGCTTCGCTTTAAGATGGCATATTACGATACTTCTTCAGTTGGACGATTAGTGACAAGAGCTGTAAGTGATATTGAAACGATTGCGAGTATCTTCAGTCAAGGATTATTTGTCATCATTGCCGATTTGCTGAAAATGTTGGTGGTTATGGGCGTAATGTTGTGGTTGAGCTGGAAATTGTCATTGATTATATTTGCCATTCTTCCGGTGATTATCTATGCGACACGTGTATTCCAAAAAGCCATGAAAGTTGCGTTTGAAGAAGTGCGTGCAGAAATTTCTAATCTAAATTCTTTTGTGCAAGAACGTGTCACAGGAATGAAAATCGTACAATTATTCTCAAGAGAAAAAACCGAATACGAAAACTTTAAAGTGATCAACGAAAAGCATAAAAAAGGTTGGTTAAAAACAATTTGGTACAATTCTATTTTCTTTCCAATTCCTGATTTAGCAAACTCCATTGCTATAGGTTTAATTGTTTGGTACGGCGGATTAATGTCAGCTACAATTGTCACGTCAGAATTAGGAACAAATGGTTCAGCGCAACTTGGAATTGTCGTGGCCTTTATTATGATGATAGGAATGTTGTTCAGACCGTTGCGACAAATCGCAGATAAATTCAACACACTCCAAATGGGAATGGTCGCGGCTGGACGTATCTTTGCTATTTTAGACACGGACAGTAAAATTAAAGACAACGGTCAAACTACTTCTTTAGATGTAAAAGGAAATCTAGCATTCAGAAATGTACGTTTTTCGTATGTAGAAGGCGAGGAAGTATTACATGGAATCTCTTTTGATGCAAAACAAGGAGAAACCATTGCCATTGTTGGTGCAACTGGAGCAGGAAAGTCTACAATTATCAACTTATTGAATCGTTTTTACGAGATAGATTCAGGAACGATTTCTATTGATGGAACTGATATTACAGCTATAAAATTAGCAGCTTTACGCGAAAAAATTGCGGTGGTCTTGCAAGATGTTTTCTTATTTGCAGATACCATTTTAAACAATATCACCTTGCAAAATCCTGCAATCAGTCGCGAAACGGTAGAAGCAGCCGCAAAGCAAATTGGTGTTCACGATTTTATTATGAGTTTGCCAAACAACTATGAGTATAACGTAAAAGAACGCGGAAGTATGCTATCTTCTGGGCAACGACAACTAATTTCGTTTTTACGTGCCTATGTTACAAATCCAAGGATATTGATTTTAGACGAAGCTACTTCTTCGGTAGATTCCTACTCAGAACAGCTCATACAAAACGCTACAGATACCATCACCAAAGGAAGAACATCCATTGTAATTGCACACCGATTGGCAACGATCAAAAAAGCTGATAAAATCATTGTGATGGACGCCGGGAAAATAGTTGAACAAGGTTCACACGAAGAGTTATTGCAAATCGAAAACGGTTACTACAAACACTTATACGAAGTGCAATTTATTCAGCAAGAAGCGGTTTAATCCTCATCATAATAGTGTACATTGGTTTTTTAATAATTTGACCAAAAACACTTGTACTGAGTAGTAAAAAATGAAAGAGATTCTTAATTTCATAGGTATATATAAATAATATATTAACTCAAATCCTTTTCTAGCATTCCTTGTAGTGCTGCAATATCTTTATACAACACAAACTCACCATCGCGTATATAAGAAATTTGACCTGTTTCTTCGGAAACGACTAAGACCAAGGCATCTGTTTTTTCAGTAATTCCGACTGCAGCTCTATGTCGCAATCCAAAACGTTGTGGAATCATCGTCGATTTTGAAACAGGCAAAATAACGCGTGTTGCAGTAACACGATTTCCTTCAATAATAATGGCACCATCATGCAGTGGACTGTTCTTGAAGAAGATAGTTTCTAGTGTAGGTACATTCAAATCCATGCCCATGGTATCGCCAGAATCTTTTACAAATTCTAACGAATTATTGCGTTCTATCACAATAATTGCTCCTGTTTTTGTGGCTGACATTTTAGAGCATGCTTCCAAAATAGCTTCAATATCAGTGTCGACATTGGCGTCTTGCTTTAAAAATCGAAAATGTTTGATAAAACTACGCTTTGCAGCAAAATTGGTAGAACCAATCATCAATAAAAACTTTCGAATTTCTTGCTGAAATACAATGACTAATGCTAAAATTCCAACATCTATAAATGCACCAAAAATAGTGCTCAATACTTTCATTTCTAGTGCTTCCGTCGTTTTCCAAACCACGAAAATGATGACAATTCCAATAAAAATATTAATAGCAGCAGTTCCTTTGACAAGCTTGTAGATATAATACAACAACACCGCAACGAGAATAATTTCGATGAAGTCTAACAGTCCAAAATTTAAAAAGCCTA
>JBCCLS010000324.1:0-4723 GCA_039026835.1 Bacteroidota bacterium
GGGAAGAATTGACTTTTATTTTGATGCGGAGAAAAATGTCACTGCCAACGGAAAATCGATTGTTGTGTAGGCATTAGTGTAGCTAAGTTTCAAAGAACGAATCCACAAATCAACAAACAAACGAAATCACAAATAAGAAGTTGAAGAGTTTATAAGTTTAGGAGTTTAAGGTTCAAAGCACAATTCACAATTTAAAATTCAACATTCAACATTAAACGAAAAAAATATAAAATGTAAAACCACAAAATTTAAAATGAAAAAGTACTTTCCTTAATTCCTAATTCCCAAATACCTACACAACAATCGATTTTCCGTTGGCAGTGACATTTTTCTCCGCATCAAAATAAAAGTCAATTCTTCCCACATAAATACCATACGCACCAACTTGATTGACTAATACAGATTCTCCGGCACTATTTTTCTCAATAGTAGGTTTCGGTAAAAACGTATGCGTATGTCCTCCAATGATTAAGTCAATGTCTTTAGTAGCTCGTGCCAATTTTAAGTCAGAAACACGATCAGGATAACGCTTGTAATTGTATCCAATATGCGATAAACAAATCACCAAATCGCACTTTTCTTCTTCTTTTAAAATACGACTCATGTCTTGTGCAGATTCAATCGGATCGTTGTATACGGTTTCTTTGTACATACGTTTGTCTACCAAGCCTTCTAACTTTACGCCCAAACCAAAAATTCCAATCTTGATGCCATCTTTCATGAAAATTTTATACGGTTTTACGTGTGTGTCTAATACCGTATTGGTGAAGTCATAATTTGCAGAAACAAATTCAAAATTCGCGTTTGGCAACTGCGCGTACAATCCGTCAATACTATTGTCAAAATCATGATTTCCAATGGTGGCCAAATCGTATTTCATCATACTCATGAGCTTAAATTCCAATTCGCCACCATAATAATTGAAATACGGCGTGCCTTGAAAAATATCGCCAGCGTCTAACAATAAGGTATTTGGATTTTCCTTACGAATAGTTGCAATCAGACTTGCTCTTCGTGCCGCTCCACCTTGATTTGGATTTCTCGGATGATTGGCTCCAAACGGATCTATATGACTGTGTACGTCGTTGGTGTGTAAAATGGTAATATGCTTTTTGGCGGAACTCGCTGCAAAACTTTGTAAGGACAATCCGCCCAAAGTAACAAATGCACTTGATGCCAACGAATTTTGTATAAAATCTCTTCTCTTCATAATCGTAAGTTTATTGTTGAATAAATCTGCCATCTAATTGTGCAGGAATGGTGTCTACACTGTTAAAATAATCAATCATTGCATTTCTAATTTTATAATCCAAAACCTCTAATGACTCTGGATTTTTCAAAAAGTTCATGCGATCTCCTCCATTCTGCAAATAGTCAGAAGTAACTACAGTATACGTTGTATTGGCTTCAATAGGCTTTCCATTAATTAAGGCTTCTGCAACAATATCATCTTTCAGTTTTATCGTCAATCCTGAAATTGGATGTGCTCGTTTTGCTTTCGCTAGATATGTAATTAGATTGTGAATATTATCAGAAGTCAATTCGGCTACAACAATCGAATTTTCAAAAGGCATTACATTAAAAGCAGTTCTTGTTTTGATAGGACCTTCTGGAATCGGCGCGCGAATTCCTCCGTGATTCAACAAACAAATATCAATCTCTTTTCCGGTACGTTTTTTATAGATAGGATTGCTTTGCGATTTTACCAAGTCAGCCATTAAGTTCCCGATGGTTGTTTCTAGTTCGCCATCACCTTTGTGCATGTTTTTAGGTGCATAACTTAGCACTTTTTCCATATCTTCTTCGATACGCTCACGAAAAGGTTTGATGAAGTTTTCAATCTCTTGGTCAACCGCCAACGAATCGTTGACATTGATGCGTTTTCCTTCTATTTTGGAGATTTGTTGTTTTTCTTTAGCACAAGAAATTGCTACACAAAAAGCAAGTAGCGCGATAATTTTTCTCATAAATCGTAAAATATGCGCCAAATTATAAAAAATAGCACATACTGCCGCTGTCAACAGCACTAAATAATTGTAAAATCATATACTTTTTTTGTGATTACTTGTTATAAATTTACGTTCATTGTTAAAAAACTACATGCCTAAACTCATTTCTTTCTTTGCTAAAAGTCCTTATAACTCGCACAATGTCTAATGTTTGTGCGGAACGACAGGATTCATATACTTTTATAACGAAGAGATGTCAACACATACATACATTTCTTTTTTATGGAAAAAGAGTATTTTTGTCTCAGATTAATACGTACGCATGTTTTTAAAAGGATTGCAATACAAATCAGCTAAGAAAGAG
Source organism: Bacteroidota bacterium (assembly GCA_039026835.1). Taxonomy (GTDB): domain Bacteria; phylum Bacteroidota; class Bacteroidia; order Flavobacteriales; family Flavobacteriaceae; genus Kordia. The sequence continues at coordinate 2,314 of JBCCLS010000324.1, forward strand.
CTTACAAAAAAGCTAAACAATGCTACAACAAAAGAAATAGTCGGAACACCTATTCAAACTGTTGGACTCATTATAAATGCTGATACTACCGAAAATTTTCAACAGATTGTTGATGGACTGCAATTAGATGTTGAGGTAGACGTGTTGTGTTTTCATAAAAATGTTCAAAAAACACGTGAGATTACATATCCCGTTTTTTATGAAAAAGACTTTGGTTGGAAAGGAAAAGCAAAGACAACAGAATTGCAGCAATTTTTAGACAAACCATACGATTTATTGATCAGCTATTACAGTGATGATATTTTGGCATTGCAGTTGGCTTCTGGGTTGCAAAAGTCAAATTTTAAAGTAGGCATTGAAGGAAGCGATCAGGAAATTCACGATGTCATCATTCAAACAAAAAAAGAAGAAATCGCAACATTTGCGAAAGAACTACATACATATTTACAGATACTTAATAAATTATAATAATGAAGAAATTCATAGGAACTGGTGTGGCATTGGTGACCCCTTTTACACATGACACCTCGGTAGATACAATTGCACTCACCAACATTGTGGAGCATGTAATTGAAGGCGGCATAGACTACTTGGTAGTTTTAGGAACAACTGCGGAAAATGCGGTATTGTCTCATGAAGAAAAGCAACTGGTAATTGATACCGTTATCAAAGCAAATAACAAACGTTTGCCTATTGTGTTAGGTATTGGTGGAAATCATACAGCTGCTGTCGTAGATGAACTTACCACACGTGATTTAACACATATTGATGCCATTTTATCTGTTTCTCCTTATTATAATAAACCGACGCAAGAAGGAATTTATCAACATTTCAAAACAGTGGCAGAAGCGACTACAAAACCTATTATTGTCTACAATGTACCTGGAAGAACTGCGAGCAATATGTTGCCTGAAACCGTTTTAAAACTTGCGCGCGATTTTAAAAATATTATTGCAGTCAAAGAAGCTGCTGGTGACATTGTACAAGCCATGCGATTGCTAAAAGATGCGCCAGAGGATTTCTTGGTTATTTCTGGCGATGATATGATTACTTTGCCAATGATTCAAGCTGGTGGCGCAGGCGTGATCTCTGTGATTGGACAAGGGTATCCTGAAAAATTCTCTCAAATGGTGCAATTTGCCTTGGCGGGAAATACCAAAGAAGCAACTGAACTTCACTATCAAGTTATGCCGGGAATTGATTATATTTTTGAAGAAGGAAATCCGGCAGGAATTAAAGCTGTTTTTGAAATCTTACAACTCTCAACCGCTGTAGTGCGTTTGCCTTTGCTAGAAGCTTCTGTGGCACTCAAAGAAAAGTTACGTACATTTACGGAAGTATTGAATTCGTAACTATTTTGAATGGTAAAAAAAGTAAAAGATCCTGGATTAGGAGAATATTCTATCACAACTGCCAAACGGATTGTCAATAAAGATGGTTCGTTCAACATCAAACACTTAAACGGAAAAACAGGAGTTTCTGCACTGTATTCCTATTTGGTGGATATCAGTTGGATACAATTCTTTTTCTGGGTTTTTTTAGTGTATTTTGTCATTAATGTTGTCTTCGCTTTTGTGTATGTTGCTATTGGTGTGGAATATATTTCTGTAACACCTCAAAACTTTTTTGCAGATTTAGTAAATGCCTTTTTCTTTTCATCACAAACCATTACAACGTTAGGATATGGTGCAATGGCACCTACAAGTATCTTGGCTGGGATTGTCTCTAGTTTTCAGGCTGTAGCCGGATTGTTAAGTTTTTCCTTTGTCACAGGATTGTTGTACGGACGCTTCTCAAAGCCAAAAGCATCGATACAGTTTAGTGAAAAGATGATTTATCGCGATTTTAAAGAAGGAAAAGCACTCATGTTTCGCTTGATGAATAGTAAAACGGACGTCATGATCAATCCGAGGGTAAAAGTCACGTTGGCCATAACGGAAGAAGACAAAAAGCTAGGCTATCGTCGTAATTTCTATCAGCTAAAGCTAGAAAGAGATCATATTACGTATTTGCCTACCACATGGACATTGGTACACGAAATTGATGATAAATCGCCTTTGTATAAATTCTCTGAAAGTGAATTGCAGCAACTCAATGGCGAATTTTTAATTATGGTTTCTTATTATGACGAAGCTTTCAACGAAGAAGTGTATAAACTGCATTCCTACACCTTTGAAGAAGTATTGATGAATGTAGAGTTTGAAAAAGCCTTCTATTACGACGAAGACGGTTACACGATATTAGATCACCAAAAAATAAGTCACACAAGGGAAATGTAGCTTTTAGATGTGCTCTGTTTTTGGTCAGTCTTTAAGTTTTTGAGTTGTATATGAATTATTCAGTGTCCTTTTGAATGTCTTTACCGTACTGACACGTTTTCATATTAACAAATTAATACATTAAAAAGCAC
>JBCCLS010000325.1:0-4717 GCA_039026835.1 Bacteroidota bacterium
TGTAAATAAAGATTTTACAGCCGAAGAAGAATTATCAACAACCCTCATAAAAGTAGAAGACGCATATAAATCGTTCTCCAAACTCCTAGAATATTACAACAAAGTTAAAATGAACAAAGTAGGTATTGAACAACCAGCGTTCATTTCTGATTCTGCTACTTATGGAGCGGAACTATATTTTGGAGCGTTCTCATACATGGGCGAAAATGTGAAAATTGGCGATTATGTAAAAGTATATCCCAACGCATATATTGGCGATAATGTAACTATTGGCAACAATGTAATCATTTTTGCAGGCGCCAAAATTTACTCGGAATCAGTAATTGGTGATAATTGTGTGATTCATAGTGGAGCTATTGTAGGAGCTGATGGATTTGGCTTTGCGCCGAATGAAAAAGGAGAGTATCAAAAAGTGCCACAAACAGGAAATGTCATCTTAGAAGCTCATGTAGATATTGGTGCAGGAACTACTATTGACAGAGCTACGTTAGGTTCTACCATCATCAGAAGAGGTGTAAAGCTTGACAATCAAATTCAAATTGCACACAATGTGGAAATTGGAGAAAATACCGTCATCGCTGCGCAAACCGGAATTGCAGGTTCTACAAAAATTGGTAAAAACTGCATGATTGGCGGGCAAGTTGGTATTGTGGGACATATAACTATCGGTGATAATGTGCGCATTCAAGCACAATCAGGTATTGGTAGAAATGTCAAAGATGGTGAAACATTGCAAGGTTCTCCAGCATTAAACTACGGCGATTACAACAAATCGTATGTATACTTCAAAAACTTACCGAAACTTGCAAAATCGATCAATCAATTAGAAAAAAAAATAAATGACAATGAGTGAAATTATTGTTAAACAAACGACCATCGCCAAAGAAGTATCTTTAAAAGGTGTTGGATTGCATACAGGAAAAGAAGTTACCTTAACTTTTAAACCTGCTCCCGAAAATCATGGATATGCCTTTGTACGAGTGGATTTAGAAGGAAGTCCAGTCATTGAAGCAGATGCAAACTATGTTGTAAACACACAACGTGGAACTGTGTTAGAAAAAAGAGGAGTCAAAATTCAAACCTGTGAGCATGTACTTGCGGCATTGGTGGGAATGGAAATTGACAATATCGTTATAGAATTAGATGCTTCTGAACCACCAATTATGGATGGTTCGGCAAAATTCTTTCTAGAAGCGATAGAAGAAGCAGGCATTGTTGCACAAGAAAAACCAAGAGAAGAATACATTGTCAAAGATGTCATTTCGTATATAGACGAAGAAACTGGCAGTGAAATTACAATCATTCCATCAGAAGAATACCAAGTGACGACCATGGTGGATTTTGGCACAAAAGTATTGGGCACACAAAATGCAACGCTAAAACGTATTTCTGATTTCAAAGAAGATATTGCAAGCGCGAGAACATTTAGTTTCTTACACGAGCTAGAAATGTTACTAGAACACGGACTCATCAAAGGAGGCGATTTAAATAACGCTATCGTATATGTTGACAAAGAACTCTCTCCAAAAACTATGGAAAAACTGAGAGTCGCGTTTGGAAAAGACAATATTGCCGTGAAACCTAACGGAATTTTGGATAACTTAACCTTGCATCATCCTAATGAAGCAGCGCGTCACAAACTGTTAGATGTTATTGGAGATTTAGCTTTGGTGGGAACTCGCATTCGTGGAAAAGTCATTGCCAACAAACCAGGACATTACGTAAACACACAATTTGCGAAAAAACTAGCAAAAATCATTAAGATTGAAAAGCGCAACAAAGTACCAACATACGATTTGCATCAAACGCCTTTAATGGACGTCAATCAAATCATGGCGATGTTGCCACACAGACCACCATTTTTATTAGTAGATAAAATTTTAGAACTCTCTGAAAAGCATGTGGTTGGTGTAAAAAATGTAACGATGAACGAACCGTTTTTTGTGGGACATTTTCCAGGAGCGCCTGTAATGCCAGGTGTTTTACAAATTGAAGCCATGGCACAAACTGGTGGAATTCTGGTACTTAGCACAGTGCCAGATCCTGAAAACTACTTAACTTTCTTTATGAAGATTGATAAAGTAAAGTTCAAGCAAAAAGTAGTGCCAGGCGATACGCTCATATTCAAAGCCGATTTAATTACGCCAATTCGTAGAGGAATCTGTCACATGCAAGCCTATGCGTATGCCAATGGTAAATTAGTTGCAGAAGCGGAACTAATGGCGCAAATCGCACGTAAAAAAGAAGAAGAGATCACAAAAAAATAACACTTCCAAAAAAAAGTGTATTTTACGGTCAAATTATAAATAAATAAACTAGTAGATGAATCAACCTTTAGCTTATGTTCATCCAGGTGCAAAAATCGCCAAGAATGTTGTTGTAGAGCCCTTTACAACCATTCATAACAATGTAATTATTGGTGAAGGTACATGGATCGGTTCCAATGTTACCATCATGGAAGGTGCGCGAATTGGTAAAAACTGTAGCATTTTCCCAGGAGCTGTGATTTCTGCACCACCACAAGACTTAAAATATCAAGGAGAAGATACCATTGCTGAAATTGGTGATGGCACTACGATTCGTGAATGTGTTACCATAAACAAAGGAACTTCCGATCGTATGAAAACAGTGATCGGAAAAAATTGTTTAATCATGGCATATTGCCACGTAGCACACGACTGTATTGTAGGTGATAATTGCATTTTCTCTAACAACAGTACGTTAGCAGGACACATTACTGTGGGCGATTATGTGATCCTTGCGGGAATGACGGCGGTACACCAATTTTGTTCTATCGGAAATCACGCGTTTGTTACGGGCGGTTCCTTAGTGCGTAAAGATGTACCACCATATGTAAAAGCAGCGCGTGAACCTTTATCGTATGTGGGAATCAACTCTGTTGGTTTGCGTAGACGCGGATTCACCACTGAAAAAATACGCGAGATTCAGAACATATTCCGAATTCTGTATCAAAAAAATTACAATAACACCCAAGCTGCTGAAATCATTGAAGCAGAAATGGAAGCCACTACCGAGCGCGATGAAATACTACAATTCATCAAAAACTCGCATAGAGGAATCATGAAAGGATATATTACATCAAACTAAAAAATAAACCATGGCAAATACTTCAGATATTCGCAAAGGATTGTGCATTCGTTACAACCATGATATTTACAAAATTGTTGAATTTTTACACGTAAAACCTGGAAAAGGTCCAGCATTCGTTCGTACAAAACTAAAAAGTGTCACCACAGGAAAAGTGATTGACAATACATTTTCTGCGGGACACAAAATTGACGATGTGCGTGTAGAAACACATACATTTCAGTATTTATACAATGACGGTGATACCTATCACTTTATGAATACACAAGATTACAATCAAATCACACTTCAAAAAACAGCTTTGGATGCGCCAGATTTGTTAAAAGAAGGAGAAAACGTGAAGATTTTGATCAACTCTGAAGATGCGTCACCTTTGTCTGTAGAAATGCCAGCAAGTGTTATTTTAGAAGTAACACACACGGAGCCAGGTGTCAAAGGAAATACGGCGACCAATGCTACAAAACCAGCTACGGTTGAAACAGGCGCGAGAGTCAATGTACCATTATTTATCAATGAAGGTGACAAAATAAAGGTAGAAACCGAGAAAGGAACCTACATGGAGCGAATCAAAGAATAACATACACACAAGAAAGCGCAATACTTACATTGCGCTTTTTTTGTGAAAAACACTAAGATTTAATAAATGAAATTCCCAAGAATATACACACTAAAAGAAATTGCCGAAATCATAGAAACTTCTTATGTCGGTGACGATTCCTTTCCTGTGCATGGAATGAACGAAATTCACGTTGTAGAACCAGGAGATATTGTCTTTGTGGATCATCCAAAATACTATGACAAAGCTTTGGAGTCAGCCGCAACTATTGTATTAATTAACAAAGAAGTAGAATGTCCTGAAGGCAAAGCGTTATTAATCTCAGATGATCCTTTTCGGGATTTTAATACGTTGACAAAGTATTTTAGACCGTTTCGTAATTCATCTTCGCCAATTGCGCCATCGGCAAGAGTAGGAGAGCGCACACTTATTCAACCAAATTGTTTTATTGGGAATAATGTTACCATTGGTGATGATTGTTTGATTCATGCAAATGTAGCTATCTATGACAATACTGTCATTGGAAACAACGTAACCATTCACTCGGGAACCGTTTTAGGAGCCGATGCGTTTTATTATAAAAAACGTCCAGAAGGCTTTGATAAATTGCGTTCTGGCGGACGCGTAGTTATTAAAGATAATGTAGACTTAGGCGCTGCTTGTACGATTGATAAAGGTGTGACGGGCGATACAACGATCAAAGAAGGAACGAAAATAGACAACCAAGTACATGTAGGACACGACACTGTCATTGGAAAAAAATGTTTAATTGCTTCACAAACAGGCATTGCAGGTTGTGTAGTGATTGGCGATGAAGTCACTATTTGGGGACAAGTTGGCATCACTAGTGGAATTACTATTGGCGATAAAGTTGTTATTTCGGCACAATCAGGAATTAGCAAGAGTTTGGCAGGTGGCAAAAGTTACTTTGGAACGCCAGCCGATGATTTTAGAAAAAAATAAATTGCGACTTACCAAGGAGGGCGAGCAGGGAACCTATATTCTAAAACCTATTCCCATTGATTTAAAAAAAGTAAACCAAGTACCCGCTAA
>JBCCLS010000326.1:0-4704 GCA_039026835.1 Bacteroidota bacterium
ACCATAGAAGAAGGTCGTGCAGATTTGTTTGGGCTTTACTATTTAATGGATCCTAAATTACAGGAATTAGGACTTGTTGAAGATTGGGAGAAAACTGGTAAAGCAGCCTATGATGGATATATCAGAAACGGATTAGTTACGCAATTAGTTAGGCTAAAGTTAGGCGATGATGTAGAAGAAGATCACATGGTAAACAGACAATGGGTTTCTGCGTGGGTGTTTGAAAAAGGTGCGGCAGATAATGTGATTGAGAAAGTAACACGTGATGGAAAGACATACTATAATATTAACAATTATGTAAAATTACGTGAGTTATTTGGTCAGTTATTGCGCGAAACACAACGCATCAAATCAGAAGGTGATTTTGAAGCAGCAAAAGCGTTGGTAGAAGGATACGGAATTAAAGTAGACCAAAAATTACATGCAGAAGTTTTAAAACGCAATGAACAGTTTAAAGCGAATCCAAATGGCGCATTTGTAAATCCTGTGTTGGTTCCAGACATGGACGCAACAGCAAATGAAATAACAGATATTAAAATAATGCAGCCAGCAACATTTGACAATCAAATGTTGTACTACAGTAAAAATTATAGTTTCTTATCGGATAAGAACTAAAATTTAAAACTATCTTTATATTGAATTTTAGAGGATGCATTCGTGCATCCTTTTTTATACCTCATCACTCATGACCATACAAGGAAACATTGTAGATATTGCCAACAAGAGAATCTTTAAGGGAGAAATTCACATTGAAGCTGGAAAGATTGTGAATATTGTTGAAACTCCACATTCCAAAGAAACATATATAATTCCAGGCTTTGTAGACGCGCATATTCATATTGAAAGCTCGATGTTAGTGCCATCAGAGTTTGCGCGCTTGGCAGTGTTGCATGGAACTGTGGCGACTGTTTCCGATCCGCATGAGATTGCCAATGTGTTGGGAAAAGTTGGAGTAGAATTTATGATTGAAAACGGACAAAAAGTACCGTTTAAGTTCAACTTCGGGGCGCCTTCTTGTGTGTCAGCAACAAGTTTTGAATCGGCTGGCGCTGTGATTGATTCAGAAGATATCAAAGAACTACTAGCCAAACCAGAAATTAAGTATTTGGCAGAAATGATGAATTATCCAGGCGTATTGTTTGATGATGAAGAAGTTTTGAAAAAAATTGCTTGGGCACAACATTTTAATAAACCTATTGACGGACATGCGCCAGGTTTGCGAGGTGATAAAGTGACCAAATATATTGCAGCAGGAATTTCAACAGACCATGAATGTTTTACCTATGACGAAGCGCTAGAAAAACTGCAAAAAGGCATGAAAATCATCATTCGTGAAGGAAGCGCTGCTAAAAACTTTGAAGCCTTAATCCCATTATTGGATACACATTATGAAAATATGATGTTTTGTTCCGATGATAAACATCCTGATGATTTGTTGGTGGGACATATTAACGAATTGTGCGCACGCGCTGTTGCCAAAGGAAATGATATTTTTAAAGTGTTGCAGGTTGCCTGTGTGAATCCTGTGAAACATTACAATTTGGAAGTTGGACAACTACAGGTTGGTGGTGTTGCCGACTTCGCCATTTTGGAAGATTTGACCAATTTTAAAGTGCTTGAAACCTACATTAATGGCATCCGAGTTGCTTCTAGCGGAACTACACACATAGACAGCGTGCCGTTTGAAATACTAAATAATTTTGACACTTCTCCAAAGAATGTCCTTGATTTTCAAGTCAAAGCCACGAAAAGTAAAATTCGCGTTATTGAAGCGCTCGACGGTGAGTTAGTGACTAACGAATTGGTGTTAGATAATTTAGTGAAAGATGGAAATTTGGTTTCCAATGTAGAGGAAGATATTCTGAAAATGACTGTTGTCAATCGTTATCAGAATAATGCACCTGCGTTGGCATTTATTAAAAATTTTGGACTGAAAGAAGGTGCTATTGCCTCTTCCGTAGGACACGATTCGCACAATATTATTGCTGTGGGTGTTTCAGATGAAGCTATTTGCAAAGCCGTAAATCTTTTGATTTCGTCCAAAGGTGGAATTTGTGCTGTTACAGATTCGTTTGAGAAAGTGGTTTCACTCCCTGTAGCGGGCATTATGAGTGATAAAACAGGTTGGGAGATTGGAAAAGCGTATGCGGAATTAGATCAATTGGCCAAGAAAATGGGCAGTACATTACGCGCGCCGTACATGACTTTATCATTTATGGCATTGTTAGTAATCCCGTCGTTAAAACTTAGTGATAAAGGTTTGTTCAACGGGACTACTTTTGAATTTACTTCGCTTGAAGTTTAGGTTAATATACTTCACTTCTATAGTTCATTAAAAATTTAGACTAAATGTCAAATCGAGCGCAGTCGAGATTCAATTGAAACGTTAGTTTCCTAGCTGTTCTCGACTGCGCTCGAACTGACAAATGCTGGATTCTAAGTCATGTAAAACAAAGACTTAAAATTTTCACATAATTAATTAATCGTACAGTTATTTCCTGTAAAACCATTAGTATCGTAAGTTCCTGTACCACCTTGGGTTGGCGTATCGATCGATTCCAATCGGAAGACAACTTCTGTTCCACTTTTTGCCGTACAGATTTCAAGTTCATAATTGCTATTTGCTTCTCTTCGGATGACGTCTAGTACGCTATTAAGTCCTGTATTTAATTGCGAATAGTTATCAATTAAAAATTGTCCATTTCGTCCGATATCGGCAATAACGCTGGCATCCACATTATTTCCTGCACCAATAACATAAAAGCCAGTATTATTGACTGTAGCATTGATGCTCGTGTTCATTTCAGATCGGTTTTTGAAAAAATCCTGATTTTGTCCATCGGAGAAAAATACCATCGAAGTAGACCAAATATTGGTGCTAGCATCGTTTTGAATTTCTAGTTTTTTGGCTTGCATTCGCTCACAACTTTGCACTACAGCTCCGTACAAATTGGTAGAAATATCTTGTTGCAGTGCTTGACTCATTCCAGCAATGGCAGCAATAATATCTTGACTTGAGGTTGAAAAATCAATCAGTTCTTGCAATTGTTCTCTTCCATCAAAATAATAGATGGCTACTTCTAGTGCGCCACTATTGATTTCGCTAAATAAATTGGAGACATACAAAGTAGCAGCGCTTTTGATGTTTTCTATTTCATCGATCACACTTCCACTCAAATCCATGACAATCATGGTCGCATAGCGATAGTTTTGTGGATTTGGCACGATGAGTCGCGGTGCTTCCGCAGGATCAATGAGTTGTTCCGTTTCTCCAGCACTTACGGCGCGTTCGTACAAATTGAAATCGCTATCCGTTTGATTGGACACACCAACACCATTTTCGTCTGTAAGTTTGAAAGATACTTTGATTTTGCTCTCTGCAACTAAAGTTTCTGTGTTAATAATTTCGATTGAATAACCTGGTTGACTTGTGCTGTCATCATCGCTGCTACAACTCCATAGCAATCCCAGCACACATACAAAAAGTGAGAGTTTTTTCATTGTTTTCTGTTTTTAGATTGTGAAGTAGTGTTGCTTTTCCTGATGTAGCGTATTTACGAAAGTCTTGATATGACATACTAACGCAACTATTTCACAAAAATTGTCAGAAAACAATGAAATTGATTTATTGTCGTGCTCTTATGGCACCAACGCCCAGTGTAAAGCGGTAGCCAAACTGTAATTGGAAGAAGTTGTCTCCTCCGCCAGAACCAATATCTCTTACGCTCTTCATCCGCAGAAATACAGAGTTTGATCGATCGATTCCGGGATAGTAGAAAATTTCTGCTTTGACGGCTTGCGTTTTCAGATATCCAGGTTCTAAAAGGTCAAATTCAGAGTAATCGCCTATGAATGAATGTCCTTTGAGTTCGTATCCTACATTGAGTCCAAAATTATTAAAGCGACGTATTTCTAGATCGAGTCCAAAGCCAAAACCTAAGGTTCTGTAGTTGGCATCGTTATCTTCTACCATTGCATCTGTTCGCACTTTTGTTACGTTGTAACTTAGCGGAAAATAGACCGAAGTCCAAAAAGGAGATTCTTTAAACAATCTAAAGTTGAGAAGATTTATATCCAAGCCCATTTCTAAGTTTGATCTTTCTAATAGCGACAATTTGCTATTGCTTAGCGAATAATTAGTAGTGGTTTGACTGCTGATAGTATCCATAGTTATAGGATCAATCGTATAAGCTATCGTTTCCCTTAAATCAGCTTGCACAAAGTCGTTATCTTCATCAAATCGAGAATAGCGTACATACGGCGACACTTTTTTGAGGTAATACAAGGCTGTTCTAGGGAAGTTAAAAGGATGGATAAAGAAATCCGCCTTTCCTTCTATTTGAAAGAGTCCATTTGCTTCATCTCCAAACAAACCTAATAAATCGGTATATGCACGTAAATCTAATACATTTTGCAGGTGATTGTTATTAATTACTTCATATGAACGTCTTCCTGTTTCTTCTGCTTCAGCTTCTGATGGAAATTTATAAGATACATCGTCAGGCACATAATTACTACCAGCATTGGGCTTATAGTCGAGTACGTCTGTGTATCTGACCAATAAACGCCTTAAAGCATTTTCATTGTATATCCCTTTTCCATCTAAGCTTATGTAATGAGAATATTTTAGAAAACTTCTTTTTGCAGCTTTTCTGGTATAATGTAAAATGCTTACCGGAGCGGTACCTTCAAAGTAAAATTCAA
>JBCCLS010000327.1:0-4691 GCA_039026835.1 Bacteroidota bacterium
ATAAAAAACGTAGTTTGTATTTCTAAAACTCGCATCGTCTATTCCTCTAGAACAGGAAGTAATTGTTATTAAAATCAGAAAACTAAGTATGATGTTTTTCATCATGAATAAAATTAATTAAAGTATACATACTATTGTATTTTAGTACTCGCAAACGGCAACAATCGCTCCACAAATAATGCATAGGCAAGTTCGGAAGGATGCAAATTATCTGCTGCTACCAAAGCTGTATTTTCCAAACCTTCACGCGTAATGTCCGTAATATTGATAAAAGTTATTCCGTTGTCCGAACAGTAATTTTGCGCAAAATTATTGTATTGATCTATTTCTTGCGAAGTCACAGCCGGATTCCCAAATGCTTGTCCGAAAGGTGTAAATGCATAATCGGGAATGGACACAACAATCACATTTTCAGCATCACCTTTGGCAAAGGTAATTGCTTGCATAACTAATACGGGAAATTCCATTTCGTACAACGAAAAAGGACGTCCTTGAAACTGATTGTTCACGCCAATCAATACAGTTACCAAATCATAATTTTCAGCAGGATTTTCATCAGCTATCGCATTTAAAAGACTCGTTGTTGTCCAACCTGTCTGAGCAATTACATCGACACTAAAGCTATCTTCTGAAGGAAAAGTTGCCACCAAACTATCTTTGAGCTGTACTGGAAAACGACACGTTTCACAGACACTTTGTCCAATAGTATAACTGTCACCCAATGATAAAATTTGATAGGATTGCGGAACAACTGGCACCTCATCTGATCCCGTGGGCACTGGATCAGGTCTATCTGGCAATCCGTCATCAGAAGTACAACCAAAAATACTGATGAAGAGAAGCAATACCAAAAATCTGATGTTCGTTTGCATTTTCAACTTTTTACACAAAAATACGATATTACACCAGCAAAAGAAACCTGACTAACATTGAGTTGCTATTCCACAAATCTCTTTCCTATATTTGCAACATGCACAAACACATTTCTAGCACACAAAATTCGCTCGTCAAATACATTTTGCAACTTCAAGAAAAATCGCGAAGTCGCAAAAAAGAAGGCAACTGTGTGTTGGAAGGTTTTCGCGAATTAACGTTAGCATTGGAAGGAAACTACGAGATACATACGCTGCTTTTCTATCCTGAAATTTGTCCGTACACACGCGTAAAACCTTTGTTTGAAGCTTCAGAGGCGATGCCAGAATGTGTTGAAATTTCCAAGGAAGTCTATCAAAAAATCGCCTATCGCGCAAGTACAGAAGGTATCTTGGCGATTGTAAAAACAAAAGCGCATTCGCTTTCAACTATTTCGTTTCACAATAAAAAACCACTGATTTTAGTGGCAGAAGCACCTGAAAAACCTGGAAATATTGGTGCGTTGCTCAGAACTGCCGATGCTGCAAATGTAGATGCTGTATTTATTGCGAATCCGAAGACCGATTTATACAATCCAAATATTGTGCGTTCTAGTGTGGGTTGTTTGTTTACCACACAAATTGCTACGGGAAGTACTGCTGAAATTATTTCGTTTTTACAGCAAAAAAATATTGCCATTTATTGTGCCGCGTTGACTGCTTCTGAAAACTATCACTTGCAAAATTTTCAAGAAGCATCTGCTATTGTTGTCGGTACAGAAGCGACAGGTTTGAGTGATGAATGGCTGCACAATTCCACTCAAAACATCATCATTCCCATGCAAGGAAAAATTGATTCTATGAATGTGTCAGTTGCAGCGGCTATTATCCTTTTTGAAGCCAAACGACAACGAAATTTTTCGTAATACTTTAACAAAATAGTTTGAAAAAACAGGAACTCATCTTTGAAAAATTTGCAATCTTTCTAAAAAGTACATTTGGGAACAAATTGATTTTTCGGGATGATGAAAAGCATATCACCCTTGCAACTACAGGAATTTGGATTGCAGTCAATTCGCAAGAACTTAGCATTGGTTATGGTATGAATCACAGAGAATTTAATCCTGAATATGAAGACATTTCCAACGCGGTAACACTCTTTTTTGATCTATTAACAAAAACAACTCGAATTACATCGTATTACAAAGGAACACGAATGTTTAAATGTACAACTGTCGTAGAAGGCGCTAATGGAGCTTTTAACTACTTAAGCACAACGTTGACATGGCTTTTTCCCTACTGGAAAAACACTACAGAAGTGATCACTTTTAAGAAGCCTTTGCTTTCTCGTGAAGAAATACAAGACGAGATACAAGCACTCCAAAAATATGCGGCACTGATTCAGAAATCGTGAGGTATTTTTCTTTTCTAAATTCTTACGCCAAACTTGCTTCTTACATTTCTTTATAGTAATTTTAATTATATATGACGGAAATTGAGATTGAAAAAGAAAATGCTGCCATTGCCAAACAGTACAAAGAACTGTTGCGTATCAGTTATCAAGTGCTGACCGCGAAAGATAAGAAAATCATTCGCAAAGCTTTTGATATTGCTGTTGACGCCCACAAAGATCAACGAAGAAAAAGTGGCGAAGCGTACATTTTTCATCCGATTACAGTAGCTAAAATTGTGGCTTCTGAAATTGGGATGGACGCCACGTCTATTGCTTCTGCCCTACTACACGATGTGGTGGAAGATACTGATTATACACTAGAAGATATTGAGCAGGAATTCGGAGTCGCTGTAGCAAAAATTGTAGATGGACTCACCAAGATTTCACATTTAAAGAAAGACAAAGATTTGTCGCTACAAGCAGAAAATTTCCGCAAAATGCTGCTGACTATCAACGATGATGTTCGTGTGATTATCATCAAAATTGCCGATCGTTTGCACAACATGCAGACAATGGATTCCATGCCTGCGCACAAACAAGTAAAGATTGCTTCTGAAACCTTGTACATTTATGCGCCATTGGCACACCGAATTGGTTTGTATAATATTAAGACCGAACTTGAAGATTTAGGCTTAAAATATACCGAACCTGAAGTCTTTAGAGACATTGAAAATAAAATTGAAGAAAGCAAGGAAGATCAGCAAGCGTATATTGACAATTTTTCTTCCATCATAAAAAACTCATTAGACAAAGAAGATTTTAAGTATATCATCAAAGGGCGTTTTAAATCTATTTTTTCGATCCGTAGAAAAATGGTGAAACAAGGTGTTACTTTTGATGAAGTGTACGACAAATTTGCTATCAGAATTATCTATGAAACGGATAATTTAGAGAACGAAAAGTTTTTGGCGTGGAAAATTTATTCGATTGTTACCGATCATTTTAGACCGAATCCTGTGCGTTTGCGCGATTGGATTTCGTCTCCAAAATCTACAGGATACGAAGCCTTGCATATCACGGTGATGGGACCCGAAGGACGTTGGGTAGAGGTGCAAATTCGTTCGCATCGCATGCATGAAATTGCCGAAAAAGGGTATGCAGCGCATTTCAAATACAAACAAGGTGATCAAAAAGAGCAAGGACTCGAACCGTGGTTGAACAAATTGCAAGAAGCACTTGAAAATCAAACTGCTAATGCAGTGGATTTTGTAGAAGAATTCAAGTTGAATTTGTATGCCAAAGAAATTTTTGTATTCACACCTACGGGCGATTTAAAATCATTGCCAAAAGGGGCAACACCTTTGGATTTTGCTTTTAGCATTCACACGCAAGTGGGCTTTCACACACGTGGTGCCAAAGTCAATGGAAAACTTGTTCCACTAAGTCACGAATTAAAAAGTGGCGATCAGGTAGAAATTATTACCTCTGACAAATCAAAACCGAATGCCAATTGGTTGGATTATGCTACCACTTCCAGAGCGCGTGCACGTATTCGTTCTTCATTACGTGAAGAAAAGAAAGAAATTGCCGAAGATGGAAAAGAAATATTGCGTCGAAAGTTAAAGCAACTAAAAATTATACTGGACGAAAAAGCCATCAACGAATTGGTGAATCATTTTAAGCTTAAAACAAGTTTAGATTTATTTTACCGCGTTGGCATTGGAACCATTGACAATCAGAAGTTAAAAGAATTTGCAGCGCAGCGAAGCAATAGTATTTTTAAGTTTTTTAAGAATAAGATTCGAAGATCGCCGTCAGCACCATCCGAAGAAATCAATCAGCCAGAAGTGTCCAATCGCTACGATATGTTAGTGTTTGGAAAAGAGGAAGAAAAACTCAATTACAAGTTGGCAAATTGTTGTAATCCGATTCCGGGCGATCCTGTATTTGGGTTTGTCACGGTGAATGAAGGCATCAAAGTACATAAAAAAGATTGTCCGAATGCTGTAAGCATGCAAGCGAATTATGCATACCGAATTATGCCTGCCAAATGGATTGATTCTACACAGGAAGAATTTACCGCGTTGCTCGAGTTTACAGGAATTGACAATATGGGATTGGTAAACGAAGTGACAAAAATTATTTCCAACAACATGCACGTAAATATCAGAAACATAAGTTTTGAAACAAACGATGGTATTTTCACAGGACGCATTATGGTAATTGTCAAAAACAACACAATTTTAAAACGCCTGATCACGAATTTAAAGAAGATCAACGGTATTGAGAAAGTAACGCGTGCGTAGTAAGCTTTGCTAATGTATCAATTTGATGATTTGAAAATGTGTCAATTAATTTCGAAGGAAATTATGTGTTTTACCAGAAACTAATTGCCGCATCGCCATGCTCTTCGCAATGGCATATCGTAGTTCGTTTATAATTTCGAA
>JBCCLS010000328.1:0-4682 GCA_039026835.1 Bacteroidota bacterium
GATTCACCATTTGGAGTCGTTGTTATCTTGGTAATGTTTCCGAATGTATCATATCCGTAGGTTTCTACATCAAATGGAGTTCCGTTTCCTTTGGTTTTCTTTTGTGTTACCAAGTTTCCTGTGTATACAAATTGCTGTTCAGAATTGTAAGTATCACTTCCTATTGTAGAAGTTTCTGCAACAGTCATTTGTCTTCCTATATAATAATTTGCCCCTGTACTATTCGCATAGGTGATACTTCGAGCGGTACTTCCTCCAACATAGTTTGTACTGATGTGAGTTGGATTGTTAAACACGTCATATTGATACATTGTATTTGTATAGGTGCCATCTAAATTATTTTGTGTAAGTACCGAAGTTGTAGATATTTTAAAAACTTTGTTAGCAGCTATTGAAGAATTATACTGATACGTCGTTTTAGAAATATAATTAGACGTCGGTATGGTAAATGTATAATAATTTGCTTGTGAATAGGATGCGATCATTGCTCCTCGAAGTAAAGGGTCATATTTTGAAACTGTGTATATTCTATCTGAACTTCCAGTATGCCAATTACTTCTGGCGACTCCATTAAAACCTAAAAAGCCTAATCCTTCTACGTTGTAAACTGCTCCCTCATAAGCATAGGTTTTTGTAAGCGTAGGCGTGCCTGCAACAATTCGTTGTAGTGAACTTACCACTTTCGTTCCTGGAGCTGTTTTTATATCCACATTAGGATATGTACTGCTGTTGGAAGCACTATATATTTGAGAGTTCCCTGAAGGATCTAAATGTTCGTATTCAATAGTATATTTTACACCATTATTATCCACAGAGCGCAACAACATATCTTCTCGGTGATCTTGGGTAAAAGAAAAAGACGTAACCCACTGATTGCTAATCGTAGCAAAATCAAGATTCTTATTCGGTTGGTTGGATGTTAAAAATATAGGAATTGGAAAATGTTCTGCATTTCCATTTTTTGTAGCAGTTCCTCCAAATAAAAATCGCACATCTGCATTTGGATGATTACTTGATTGACCTTGATTGTTATAAATTTTTACCGTTTGAACGCCATTTAATCCATTATTATATGTAGTTGTGTTGTATTCTATAATATCCGTTTTTCCATCTCCATTAATATCTAAAGGAATTAGATTGTATCCGTTAAAAACTGAATAGTTAGGAATTGGGCTAGGTTGATAGGTTGTTTTTTGATATTTAAATGGCTGTACAACGGTTTCTTGCACAAATGTAGTTCCCGTAGAAATGAAAGTTCTAAACGAATAGCTTCCGTTGGCTACAGGATCTAAAAAGTCTGTTTTTCCATCTCCATTGAAATCTCCAAACAATAGCGGATCTGTAGTATTGATTCCTGCATCAGTGATAGACCATAATACGCTTAACTGATTGTTGTTGTCAAGTGTGTAAATAGTAAGTTTACCATTAGCTACATGTACAAAATCTGATTTGCCATCTCCATTAAAATCACCCGTAGAAAGTCTATCTTCTTCTCCTAAAGTCTCCAATAAATACCCCGCAGTAAAAGCAAAATTTGTAGTAACATTTCTGTTTAAATCTATAAAAGATACTGTTTTGTTTTGGATTGTATAATTACTACAACTACAGCAAGCACCCGTATTTCCTGGGTCAGGATCAATGACATCAATTGGTTGTGGATCAATAGTCGTTGATCTATTAAGTGTGTTTTCTTTTAGTTTAGCTTCATATGCTTTTTTTCTTTTTTCAAAATCTGCATCAGCTTCATCTTCTTGTTGAATAGGCTTTCTATTTTCAAAGAAAATACCATTATCATCTCCTTGTCCATTAGGGCACTCATATTCATAACAATATCTGCTTGAATATGGTTTTCCTACAGCCAACACATCCGTTAATCCATCTCCATTAAAGTCTCCTGAAATATATTCTTTTGGAATATCTCTCTGCGATGAATTGTTACAATCAGATTGGTATGTATACGTTCCTGAATTCCATTCTTTTGAATAATTCAATAGCATAGGTTGTAAAGAACTATTGGCATACACTTCAAAACGTATTCTTCCACTATTTCCTTTCTTTACCATGGTGATACCTTGTCCTTCTACGACTCTATTTTCGTGATTAACCCATTTTGCAGGAAATATTTCTTCAAATGCGCCTGTATTTATTAGTGTTGGTGAATTGCTCGTACCACTTTGAATATCTTTAAACAACCAAAACTTTCGTTTGTCATCCTTAGGATACACTAAAAAATCCATTTTTCCGTTCCCGGTAAAATCCATCGTAACGGTTTCAGTATTTCTTTGCTCAATATTTACAACTCCTAAATCTGTAGTAATATCATTGACCGTTACAGATGTATTTGACTTGGTATATTCAAAAAAGATCGCTGAATGTGCCTCTTGTAAATCACCTGTATATTCTCTCAAAAACAACAGTCTGTCATAGCTTAAATAACTAGGATCATATCCAAAAGAGTACGATCGGACACGATTGTTATTTGCGTACGCTTCTACACTTCTTAACACATTTTTACGTGTCAGCGGTATGTTTCCTACATACGATTTTTCCCATCGGTTTCTTACTATTGTCGGATAGTACAAAAATCGAACTTCATTGACAGGAGTCGTTGTATTCGTATGTCCATATTTAATTTTACTAATAGATTGACTTTTGTTCGTAGTTGAATATTCATAATCAATTCTAACACCTTGTGAATTTTCCCAATGTGTGATTGCATATCCTGTGTGAGTTCTTGAGTCACTGCTGTTGCCGTAGTATGCTTTGGAGCCATTTGGATAAAATACTACAAAATATTCAGGACCGTAGTTAGCTCCGTAAGGCGAAACTCCGTAGGATACAATTTTAAGATTTGAATAATTCTCTGTTTCGTACTGTGCACCAGTTGCTCCATAAGTTCCACTTTTGAGCATCAAACGTTGTCCATCAAGTGCAAAACGATCTAGATTGTCAAAATCTATTCCGTCTATTTCTCCATCGTGATATTTGGTTGCCGATGTTCTAGAAATCATGGAAATTCCACTGATATTCCAACCATATCCTGCGATACCATTCCCACTCTGACTATTGTATGATAAAGCAATCTTAGGAGATATATTATTTATCCCAGGAGGCACTAGAAAAGGAACTGTATAATTTGAAGCGCCAGTTAACGACACGGACAAACTCCCTGAAGTTTCACCTACTCCGCCACTAGTATTATTTTTAGCAACATTTGTATCTTTTTTAGAAGAAACACCTTCCAAAGGGATGGTCGCTTGTGTGCTGTTGATAACATCTATCTTTTTATAAGTAAAAGTGCCCTTATTACTTTCTTGGAAATCGATTTCATTTTCTGTTTGACTGTAAATGCTTGAGCCAGTCAACAACAAAAAATATAGAAGTATAATTTTTTTCATTCTGTATATATGTATTATTCTAAAGTGTGATAAGAGTTGTGTATGCTCTTTAACAAAAAAGTTGACGTTGTTTTATCTTTTTATGATTTTTTTAGTGACCGCATTCCCGTTTGAGAAATGCAAGTGAATAAAATAAACACCTGTAGGTATTTCACTGATATCCAATGTTAGTGAAGTTGTATCTTTTTCAGTTCGTATTTGCCTGATGAGCGAACCTTGAATCGAATACATATGAATACTTTCTGAGAGTTCTACATCTGATTCTAATAAACGAATAGATAATTTGCCACCTGTAGGATTTGGATATAGTTGAATGGTTTCACCAATGTTGCTTACTTCCTCATCGTCGGTTACATCAACAACTTTCTCTATTTCTAAGTTGCCTGGTCTACCCGCAGGTGGTGTTTGCACACTACATCCTGACACATCACAATAAAAACGCTGCTTCTGATTACCAGCATTGTCATAAGCAAACAGCAAAGTAGAATCTTCATTAATACTCAATAACGAATTAATTGATGGTGAAGCATTGGAATACTCTTCCATAATAGGTTTATACAAGTATTGACGATCCTCTAAATTGGTGTCGTAGGCAAAAAATGATCGTAATCGTAAATTTGTTGCCGCAAGAGAAAACTTTTTGTCATTAATATTCATCACAATTTCTCCAGTTTCCCCATCGTAAATTCTTCCCAAATGCGGTCCGGCATAACTGTTAGGATGTACGTACCCTACCATCAAATACCATTTGTCCAATTCAGGCAAATCACCATACCAAAAATAAGCGTTGATATCAGCTGTACCACTTATATTTAATGTTTGATGCGCTCCATTGGCATAACTGTTACACCCAAAGTATGTTTTACCACTAAAAGAATTTGTTTTTTTAACCCAAATAGAAAGTCTGTAGGTTTTTGTTGGATCTATCGTTTTGTAATATCCATAGATGCCTCCATCCTGAAAACTAGCAGCATTGGGAGTTGCTTTCCACAATACCACGGATGCTCCAACATGATTATTTCCCAATTCTCTTGCGTTACAACTTGCAACTCCATATTGAGAAAAGTCTGTTATACTTCCTGTACCAACAGTCCAGTTAGCTAAGGAATACATATTTTGTGCGTTGCTTTCAAAACTGAAAGAAAATAGCAATGCAAGCATTACTATCACACAAGAATTTTTAAAGTGTAAATGTATCTTTTTATTCATTTCAATGTGTTTATTTGTTCGAAGCTATAGAATATTTATGGAGGAATCGCTGATAAGTTTATAAGCGTCGCAAAA
>JBCCLS010000329.1:0-4680 GCA_039026835.1 Bacteroidota bacterium
ATCATTACACCGGTGAACCTATTGGAGCAGCTCATTTTTCTTGCAATTGGAATAAAAAACGCGTCAAACAATTTCTTCCTGTTTACATTCATAATTTTATTTATTATGATCAAAATTTTATCGTGTATCATTTAAAATACAGCAAAACGTGGAACGTAAAAGCTTTACCAATAAACTCTCAAAAATTTCGAACTCTGACGCTAGGTAAAATACATTTTTTGGACAGTTTAGCTATGATGAACGGTTCTTTGGATACGTTGGTTAATTCTCTAAAAAAAGGCAATCACGATTTTCCAATTGTTCGCAATTCACCGCTTAATCAAAGCGAAGAACATTTAAAACTGCTTATAGAAGGTAAAGGAATTTTTCCTTACGAATGGTGTGACGATTATGACAAAGTAAAAAACGCGACAAGTTTTCCGCATCATAAAACGTTTTATTCGAGTCTAAAATTGAGTAATGTCACAGCAAATGATTATTTATTTGGAAAAAAATGCTTTAATTTTTTCAAATGTAAAGACATGATTGAATATATGGTCATTTATTGCTATTTGGATGTGTTGCTTCTAGCTGAATGCGTCATGCAATTTAAAAGAAAAATTTCGGAAGATTTTCAACTAGACATGACAAATTATATTTCATTACCGCAATTGGCTTTTGATTGTATGCTAAAGGAAACTGGTTGTGAAATTGAGCTAATGTCTGATCCAGAAATGTTATATATGGTAGAATCTAATATACGAGGTGGACTAAGTTACATCAATACCCGATATGTTAACGTTGAAAACACAAATGACAGTTTGGTATATGTTGACGCAAATAATTTGTATTCTTGGGCCCAATCTCAAAAAGTTCCAGTATCAGATTATAATTGGCTCTCACAACAAGAAATTGAAAACATTGATTGGGCTAATGTCTCAGACCATGAAGATATCGGTTATATTTGTATGGTTGATCTTCATGTGCCAAATTATTTACATGAAAAATTTAATAGTTTCCCACCGGCTTCTGAGTCATTAAATATATTCTATCAAGATCTTAGTCCTTATAGTCAAGATGTGTTAAAACTACTTGAGGGTGAAAAAGCCGCTTTAAGATATCATTCTACAAAGTTGACAGGAACACTACGAGATAAAACCAAATATGTGTGTCACTCGGCGAATTTGGCGTACTATCTACAATTGGGATATGAGCTAAAAAAAGTGCATCGTGTTATTAAATTTTCTCAAGAAGCGGTTATACGACCATTTATTAGTAAAATGACCAAAAAAAGAGCTGCAGCAAAATCAGAGTTCGACTCAAAAACCTGTAAAGACACTTGCAATTCAACTTTTGGAAAATGGATGCAAGACAATCGTAAAAACATTGACGTCAAAATAGTAAAAAATGAAAATATCGCCAAGAAATACCTGGGGTCGCCAAATTATCAATCACATCGAAACTTGCCAGGTGATCTAATGGCAATTTTTATGAAACCGACTAGTGTTAAAATGAACAGAAACTATTTAGTCGGTTTTACAATCTTAGAATTATCCAAATTGTTAATGACTAAATTATACTATTCATTTATTCAACCGCGTCTTGGAAAAAATAATGTTTCTATTGTATTTCAAGACACTGACAGTTTTATACTTCATTGCAAAAATCGAAGTAAAAATCAGGTGTTAAAAGAATTGGAACCGATTTTAGATCTTAGCAATCAGCCGTCTGAGTCGCCATTGTTTTCTGACGTAAGAAAAAAAATTCCCGGATTTTTGAAAGACGAGACGCCTGGAGATGAAATTGTAGAATTCGTCGCGCCTAAAAGTAAATGCTACACTTTGAGAACCAAAAATGGATCATCAGAAAACAAATGCAAAGGACTTGGTAAAGCTAGAACAAAACGTCTGACGTTGGAAGAGTACAAACGATGTGTTTTAACTAAGACCCGAATTAAGGCAATCATGAGTAGTATTTCAGCCAAAAACGGATGTCTGAGAACCTTGCAATTAAACAAAGTGTGTATGACGAGTTTTGATGACAAAAGATTTCTTTCGTGTTCCAGACATTCAATGCCCTATGGTTCATCGTTGATTATGTCTGAGATTTGTCCCTTTTGTTCTGAATAGGTCTGAAAATAAATTCTGTCTGAAAATTTCATATATAAGCTTCTTGGTTTGCTATCAAATTTATCAGTTGCTTTTTGTCGATTCAATAGGTACAGTCAAATTTAACTGATATTTCAAAATGGTTGTTACTAGATCGCAATCTAAAAAATCGACTTGTTCTCAACGCAAAGTTGCTATTACAACTAGCAAAGTTGTTGCCGCACCTCCTAAACCAATAATCGAGTGTTTTTCAGGACAAATGCATTCGAAAATTGTTGGCAACAAATACCACCATTGTAATCCCGAAACTGAGCACTGGCAAATTGCTTACGATTTGTTGTCACTGATTTTCCGATACTACATCGCACCCTCTTTGATAATTGATCTGCATCACAAATTGTTCCGACACGTTATTACCAAATGGTGTCAGCAATTGCCATTTGTGCAAGGTAAAACAATGTTTGAAAGGTTGCTTGGCAAATCTATTCGTTTGATCATGCAAAATGTGGTAAATAAGAACATGCATGCGAAATATCAATTGCAGATTGGGCTAGATGGTGTTCCTAAAGCGTTTTTGGAGTTTACACTGTCAGGCAATACCCCGCAACTGTCAAAACATACGTTCTCATTGGCCTCGCTGCATGAGATACTAAACGGAAAGCGGTCGAGTCAATACCTATTGTTTGAGTCGGATATTCGAACTTCTCCGGTAATTTATTTTTATTTTCAAAAATTAGTGTAATAATAAAATTTTTTGTTGTTGCAAGGAACATCTATAACCTCATTCTGATGTCATCAGTTAAACGTACGATTGATCAACAAAAAGTAAGTTAGTTATGGTTAGCACAACAAAAGTGTATCCTTTAATATTTTCAACTGTGCATCAAGACGGACGTTATTGGAGTGAATTTGAAAAAATAATTTCTAACGTCTTATACTCAAATCGAGACGATGAAAGTCAAAATTTAGAAAAACTACTTAGTTTATTCGTAAAATACATTCGCGTACATTTAGAACTAACTGAAAATTGTTTTGAAAAAATTGTGGCTGTAAATCAGTGCTTTAGTGATCTGTACTCAACTGATTTATTACGTCCAGAAACTGTTGACTTTTTATTAAGAACCCGACAAAAATGTGAACCTATTACCCAACTAGTAGAAGTATCGTTTCAAATAGCAAATTTAAGAAAAAAGTGTTTACTTGAACTTGAAATAAGGTGGAAAACTTCATGGTCAGGTTTGAGAACGCAAATTCGACGAGTGTATTTAGACCAGTATACCCAAACTAATAATATCGTTGTTGATTAGTGGCAAAATGAAATTACAACGTCGTGTGCAATTTTGGGACAAATTGGAAGTGTATGTGCCGGAAAAATGTGAATTACCTTTACATTCTAAGACTGAAATAGTCAAAAATATATCTTTAATTTTTGATATTCAAGAGCCGTTTATAAAAACTTTTCTTCGAGAGATCTTCGAACAAGTGTGGATAGAACACGTCAACAACTGGTGTAAACTTGAATCATGGTATGCTAATTTGTCTTACCGTGTAAATAGTGTTCATAAACTCTCGTGCGAACATTGGTTCAGAGTGGAATATCCTAACGATATTCCATGGATTCCTGGTACGGAAATGGACGTTGACGTTGAAACGGAGATACAGTTTTACGATTCTGAATTCGACGACACTACTCAAGTGTATCATAGCACGTTCAGTACCAGAATGCGTATGACTTAACTCTAATTTCACCGCAGCGCACTAAACTTTTTCCGCAATGATTTTCACCATGGATGATGATCCACCACCAACTTATCAGGAGGCCACAAAATCGCAACATCAGCGAAATCACTGTTCCTTGTCACACTTGAACTATCTACATGCCATGTTCGCGCAAGAAGTCAAGCTGAACTCTCGACGTGTAAGTATACGTTATTGTTTCGCGCTCCCATTTTATTTTTCCTTTTTTTTCTTCTCAGGAAATGGCTTTGCGCAATGAACAAATTCCTTCAACGATGATAGAGTGGACAAAGCGTGAGGTTGACTCGTTCAATTTCGCGCTCGACGAGATGAACATTCGGTTAGCGGGACTTCAACGCATTGGTCCGCTTACACGACTTTCTTCTCACACAAGTCCATGCTCAAGTTTTCAACTGGAGATGATCAATCGGGAGGTTTCCATAATTAGTGATTTCCTTACAAGACAGCGTCGTCGTCATCAAAGTTTTGGAGTTTACGCAATTAATACTCCTTCATCAATTTCTATTCAATTTCCCTGTTGTCTTTAAAAACGCATTGTAGTAAATAAAAATAGTTTAAAAACTCGTTAAATTAGTAAAAATTATTGTCAGGTGCGGGATTCGAACCCGCGCACAATTACTTGTAACAGAGCTTAAATCTGTCGCCTTAGACCACTCGGCCAACCTGACTGTTGGAATTATTAATGTAAATTTTACAGTAATCATCTCGTGCGCGCCGTGATTGGGGGGAAAAGGGGGGAGAAAAGGGTTCGAAGTTTCGACCAATCGGGAGCCGGGAAATTTTTTCCCTTTTTTTTTCTTCGCTTTACTACATAAAAAAAAGAGGAAAGCGAAGA
>JBCCLS010000330.1:0-4658 GCA_039026835.1 Bacteroidota bacterium
TAACTTTTTCAAGAATAAAATTTTTTACAAATATGCGATTTTCTCACCTAATAAACTCAAAAAATACATAGATATTGTATGGAATTCATTAACATTTCTATAAAGTGCTATGGAGTTTGGAAACTTTGGTTATTTTTACAAAAAATCTGGTACATGAACATCAAAAAGCACATTCCAAATTTTATCACATTATTAAATTTATTTTGCGGTTGTTTGGCAGTAATTTTTGCAGTGAAAAATCAATTAGAAATTGCTGCATTTTTTGTGTTTTTGGGAATCTTTTTTGACTTTTTTGATGGCTTGGCAGCCAGATTATTAAAGGTACAAAGTGGATTGGGTTTGCAGCTTGATTCCCTTGCAGACATGGTAACCAGTGGTGTTGTGCCTGGAATTGTAATGTATCAGTTGTTCAACAGAGCTTTACATATTCATGAAGAAGTAAATGGTGGACACTCTTGGTCAGATACATGGCATTGGCTGGAAAATGAAGTACATATATTGCCACTTTTTGGATTGGTCATCACGCTCGCTTCTGCCTATCGTTTGGCAAAATTTAATATTGATGAAAACCAAACTTCATCTTTCATCGGATTGCCAACACCTGCCAATACATTGTTGATAATTTCTTTTCCTTTAATCTTAGCTTATCAAGGAAATCCTGCGATTGATAGCATTATTTTAAACAAATGGTTCTTGATTGTGATGACCGTGGTAAGTTCTTATTTATTGAATGCAAAAATTCCATTGTTCGCTTTAAAATTCAAAGATTGGAGTTTTAAGAACAATATGGCAAAGTATATCTTTATAATAGTGAGTGCGTTGTTATTGGTATTTCTTCAATTTGTAGCGATTCCAATCATCATTATTTTGTATGTGTTGATTTCTTTGATTGTGAAATAAAAATTGAAAAATCAGTTTTAGCCATTAAGGATCTTACTTTTTTGAGAATTAAATTCTTCGTCAGTCAATAATCCTTTTGCTTTTAGTTCTCCTAAACGTTCAAGTTGCGCAAGTGTATCGTTCGTACTGCTTGATTGTTGTGTTACTTCTGTATCTACAGTAGTATCATTTGGAAGTGAAGCTATTTTCTGCTCGACAAATGCAACAAATCTTTTTCCTTCGGAGATATCTAAATCACCAATAGCCACTCTTTTATTAACGGTATGTACTACAATTTTTCCAAGAAATAGAATCTTGCTGAAGTGAATTTTGTTGATGTGTACATATGTTACTTCTTCTAGTGTGAGTGCGCCTAGAAACTTCTTATTTAAAAAAATAAGTCGATGAGTTGTAGCTACAAGAATTCCATTACCGCCACTAAATTTTCCTTGAATGATATCTTCAATCTTTTCAGTATCTTGAATTACATTGGGTAATTCTTTGATTTCATTAAAACCGAAGAGTTTATCAAAGAGATTAAGATGTTTGATGTTTTTTATTTGTGATTTGATTTCGTCAATATTTGTCATGATGTACAAGTTTAATTAGTCGAAAGTTTTCCTTTTAATATTATGTGGAAGTAACTCTTCTAATTTCATTCAAAAAAAATAGATATCCTAATATTGTATGTGTAGATAAACAGTAAAAACTGACTAAGTTGTCTGAAATTGGCTCAGATGAAAACAAAAAAAGAGGCGAAATTTTCGCCTCTTTTCATTTAATTATCTGTAGTCTGCTTAAAATCTAATTTCTTTTCGCGTAGTTCGAAGTTTTGACCTAAATATACCTTTCGAACCATTTCATCTTCGGCGAGTTCTTTTGGTTTTCCTGCTTTTAAGATGCTTCCTTCAAACATCAAATACGTTCTATCGGTAATTGCGAGCGTTTCCTGAACGTTGTGATCTGTGATCAGGATTCCGATGTTCTTATTTTTTAAATGTGCTATGATACGCTGAATATCTTCTACCGCTACCGGATCAACTCCAGCAAAAGGTTCATCCAACAATACAAACTTAGGATCTGTCGCTAATGCACGCGCAATTTCAGTTCGTCTACGCTCACCACCTGACAATAAATCACCTCGGTTTTTGCGAATATGTCCCAAACCAAATTCTTCAATCAATGATTCCATTCGACGATGTTGCTCTTTTTTGGACAGTTTGGTGAGTTGCAACACACTTAAAATATTCTGCTCAATGCTTAATTTGCGAAACACAGACGCTTCTTGAGCCAAATATCCAATACCATTTTGAGCACGTTTGTACATAGGAAACTTGGTAATTTCCATATTGTCCAAAAAGATTTTTCCGCCATTAGGCTTTATCAACCCAACAATCATGTAGAAAGAAGTGGTTTTTCCAGCTCCATTTGGACCCAATAATCCCACAATTTCTCCTTGATTTACTTCTAAGGAAATTCCTTTTACAACCTTTCGTCCTTTGTAGGACTTCATAATACTATCGGCTCTTAAAATCATAGTTTGTTCATTAATCAGCGTAAAAATAATAATTTCGATAAAAGGCAACTGTTTTTTAGTACGAAATTAACTTTGATGAGAAAAGATTCTCGCTTAAAAAGTCTAATAACGAAGCGATCTAAAATCTAGCAGCATAACGGTCTAACAGTCTAATTTTGTGCTTCCAACGCTTCCCAAAATTCATAAGCTCTTCGCAAATGCGGTATGACAATCGTTCCGCCCACAAGCGTAGCAATACTTAAGGCTTCCATCACCTGTTCTTTGGTAATTCCTTCTTTGTAGGAGGTTTCTAAGTGGTATTTAATGCAATCGTCACAACGAAGTACTGCTGAAGCTACCAAACCTAACAATTCTTTCGTTTTTAAATCCAACGCACCTTCCATGTAGGCATTGGTGTCTAGGTTGAAAATTCGCTTGATTACTTTATTATTATCGGCTAAAATTTTTTCATTCATTCTAGCTCTATAAGCATTAAATTCTTCTACTTGATTACCCATGTTTAAATTTCTTTTTATAATTTTTTTCTACTCTTTTTGAGATGACAATACCAACTTCATATAGAATCAATATTGGGATAGCAACTACAATCTGACTTGCCACATCTGGAGGCGTAATGATTGCCGCTAAAATTAATACAACTACTAGCGCGTGTTTTCTATACTTGCGTAAGAAGGCTGGTGTGATTAATCCTAATTTTGATAAGAAATAAATGATAAGTGGCAACTCAAAAACGAGTGAAACTCCTAATAATGTATTTGTTAATAAGCTGATGTGTGATTGTACCGTAATGGTATTTTTGATAGAATCTGTCACAGTAAAATTATAGAAAAAATACGATGACATGGGCATAATGACGTAGTAACTAAACGCCAAACCGATTAAAAATAGGAGTGAAGCCAAAAAGATAAACCATCTTGATTTGCTGCGTTCTTTTGAATTCAATCCCGGTGCAATAAATCGCCATGCTTCATACAATACATATGGAAATGCCAAAATAAGTCCTAAAATGAGCGATGTCCAAATTGCCATGGTAAATTGTCCTGTTACCTTAAGGTTGACGAGATTATCATCGAACGAAAGTGAACAAAAATCACTGTCAATTCCGAAAAGTTGAAACGCATCACAAAAGAATCTATATGTTACAAATTGTCCATCTAAATGTACAATCAAAAAATGATCGTACACTGGTTTGATGAAGACAAATATGACACAAGCAATGATAAATATCGCAACAAAGCTTCGAATTAAGTGCCATCTTAGTTCTTCTAAATGCCCTAAGAATGACATTTCGTTTTTGTTTTTCCCCATTATAGTATTCCTTCTTTTACTAAGTCATGCAAATGTACAATTCCTGCATATTTTCCTTCCGATTCTACAAGTATTTGTGAAATTTCGTTGTCTTCCATGACTTCCAAGGCTTCTACTGCCATAGCATCATTATCAATGCGTTTTGGATTGGCCGACATGATATTTTCTGCTGTTAAATCGCCAATAAAATCATTGGTAGACAACATACGTCGAATATCTCCATCGGTAATTACGCCCAAAATTTCATCCGCAGTATTCACAACTGCTGTTGCGCCCAACATGCCTTTCGAAATAGCAATGATCACATCTTTTACAGAACTATCAGCAAATACTTTTGGTTTTTGATTGACAGATGACAAATCATTTACACGGAGATACAATTTTTTACCCAAAGCGCCACCGGGATGATATTTAGCAAAATCTTTACTTGAAAATCCTCGTAATTCTAACAAACAAATTGCAAGCGCATCGCCCAACACAAGCTGTGCTGTTGTGCTAGTTGTTGGCGCCAAACCGTTGGGGCAGGCTTCTTTTTCAACATGCGCATGCAATACATAATCAGCTTGAATTCCTAAGAAAGATTCTCTATTAGAGGTAATGGCAATCAATTTGTTATTGCTATTTTTAATCAACGGTACCAATACTTTAATTTCAGGTGTATTTCCACTTTTCGAAATACAAATTACAGTATCGTGTTCTTGAATAATCCCCAAATCGCCATGAATTGCATCGGCTGCATGCATAAAAATGGCTGGTGTTCCTGTTGAATTTAAAGTAGCTACAATCTTTGTCGCTATATTCGCACTCTTTCCAATACCTGTAACAACCACACGTCCGTTGGAGTTGTAGATATATGAAACTGCTTCTGCAAACCATTGAAACAGAATGTAATGCGATCAAAAATTTAATCCCATTGATCGATGCTGAGTTTGCA
>JBCCLS010000331.1:0-4653 GCA_039026835.1 Bacteroidota bacterium
GCTTGTGGTTCTGCACAAGAAACGACAAGCATGCCAAGAAGACTGAAAAGCGCAATTTTTTTAAGCATATTTTTAATTTAGTTCCTCTTTGTATGCAGTTAAAATTTTGGTGAATTGTGCTACCGTAGCTTCCATGGAGCGTTCACTTCGTCCGCCAGCAGCATTGGTATGTCCACCACCATTAAAATGAGCTCTTGCAAATTCATTTACTGAAAAATCACCTTTGGATCGCAACGACATTTTTACATACGGTTCTTGGAGGTTTTCTATAAAAATTGCTGCAAATTTAATGCCTTTTAGCGATAATCCATAATTTACAAAACCTTCTGTGTCTCCTTTTTTAAAGTCGTGTTGTAATAATTCTTCTTTGGTGAGTGTAATGTATACAGTATTGTAGTCTTTCAACACTACTAAATTTTTTAATGCGCAACCTAATAATTGCAAACGACTCGAACTATTGGTATCATAAATAGCGTTGTGAATTGATGCGTTTTCAGCACCTTTGTCCATTAAATTTGCAATAATCCTATGTGTTGTACTTGTGGTGGCTTTAAAGCGAAACGAACCTGTATCCGTCATAATTCCTGTGTACATGCAAGTTGCCATATCAGCATTGATCTGCGATTCATCTCCCAAGAAAGAAATAAAATGATACACCATTTCGCAAGTTGAGCTCATGCTTGTATCCGAATAGGTATAGGTTGCATAATTAGAAGGTTGCTGATGATGATCAATCATAACAAATGTCGCTTTTGAGGCTGCTACTACCGATTGCATGTCTCCAATTCGACTCAAATCATTAAAATCTAACGTAAAAATAACATTGGCTTCCTCGAGTACGGTTTTCGCTTGTTGCGATTGTGTATCAAACTTGATAATTTCTCCCTCGCCCGGCATCCATTTTAAAAAGTCTGGATAATCATTTGGTGCGATAATGACTGCATTGTGGTGTTTGTTTTGCAAGTAATGCCATAGTGCCAGTGTGGAACCGATAGCATCTCCGTCAGGATTTTTATGTGGAATAATGACAATATTTTTGGGTGTATTGAGTAGCGTTTGTACGCCTTGTATTTCAACTTCATTCATGCGTTTCAATTCTCTAATTCAGATTGTAAATGTTACAAAAACGATGAAGATTGTAGGTCTTCCCATTTCATAGCAGGCTAATATACTAAAATAGCCTTGTAAATAAATTGTATTTGTGTACTTTTGCACCGAAAATCGAATATGATTTAGCAAAACAAGAATTTATAACCTATTATACTTACGATAATGGCTGGAAAAAGAACTTTTACCATGATTAAGCCCGATGCTGTTGAAAACGGACACATTGGAGCTATTTTAGAAAAAATTACCGCTTCAGGATTTTCTATTGTTGCAATGAAGCTAACGCAGTTGAGCAAGCGCGATGCTCAAGAATTTTATGCAATTCACAAAGAAAGACCATTCTTTGGTGAGTTGGTAGAGTTTATGACAAGAGGACCAATTGTTGCTGCAATTTTAGAAAAAGAAAATGCAGTAAGCGATTTTAGAACGTTAATTGGTGCTACAAATCCTGCAGAAGCAGCAGAAGGAACTATTAGAAATTTATACGCAACTTCTATCGGAGAGAATGCAGTGCATGGTTCTGACAGTGACGAAAATGCAGCAATTGAAGGCGCATTTCACTTTTCTGGAAGAGAAACGTTTTAGGTTTAGATACGGCTTTGCCTGTTAGATCGCTAGCGCTATTAGATACTAGACACGCTTTGCTTTTAGAGTGTTAGATTTTTAGATCGCTACGCTCTTAGACTTTTAAAATATACATTCATAGCGCGAGTCTCAGACTCGCGCTTTTTTTATTGAAATAATTGCTAACTTAGGCATGACTGTATTTTACCATTTTACCATCTAGCAATATTATGAAAAGACTATTCGTAGTTCTTACCCTAATCCTCTCTAAAACTTTGTTTTGTCAGGAAACAGTTGTGGAGACGTTTAACTCTAAAATATTAAATGAAGAAAGAGTTATTAGAATACACATACCTAAAACTTTTGATACATTTAAGAAATTTCCTTTATTTCTAACACTTGACGGCGAATATATGTTTTACAATTTGGTTGGAAATTCTGAATTGTTATTAGCCACAGAAAAGATTCCTGAAACTGTTATTGTTGGAATTGATCAAAATTATCCAGATTTTTCAAAAAAATACATGCGATGGCAGGATTGTAATTACGATGCTAAAAAAGGAAAATTAAGAGGAAAAGGAATTGAATTCAAGAAATTTATAACACAGGAATTGATTCCTTATTTAACGAGCAAATATAAGATTGGAAATTACAAAGTGTTGGCAGGACATTCACTTACAGCAAGCTACACATTATTTTTGTTGAAGGATGATGCTTTCACTTCTGTGATTGCATTGAGTCCATATATTTCTAAGAGTCTTTCTACAAAAATTATTGAAAAATTGTCTACTAGTAATCGGTTTGTATCCTTGTATGTAAGCACAAGCGAACATGACTTGCAAGGTCATTTGAAAACAACCAAAAAAATGGACAGCTTATTAATCACAGGAACTGCACGTCTAGACGCGCAATACATTTTCAATTTTTTTGAAAAAGAGACACATTATTCCCTTATAAATAGAAGTTTTCCAGTTGCACTGCAATCAATTTTTAGAGAGTATCAGCTAATCACCGAAAAAGAGATTGAATTTGAAAAAGATGTATTGGCATTTTTGAAAAACAAATACAAAAACATAAAAGAACACTATGATATTGATTTACCAATTAGAAAAGATGATTTGGAAACCATCTATTGGGTGGCAGAGGAACGAGAGGATTGGGAATTGTTACAAAGAATAGGAGACTTCAGTATTGCAAATTTTCCAGCATATTCAGATGGATATTTTATGCTTTCAGCAGTTGCAGAACAAAAGAAAAAGTATACGAAAGATTTAGAACTATATCAAAAAGGATATGAAAGACTCGGCGATGATGTTTTAAATAAAGTAGATTATTACAAGAATATCGAGCGATTACAAAAGATTATAGAAAACAAAGAATAGTTTTTTCTAAGATGATTTTCACTAAAATAATGTCTAATATTTTAAAAGATTTTTACTCCAGCGAGAACGAGTCTAAGAAGTCTAAACTTATCTCAATATCAAATTCTTTATCAACTCTTTGCCCAAGCTTTCATTGAGCATTCGGATGATTTTTTCTTTTCCGTAGCTCAATTCTTCACGCAACACTGCCGACGATAGGGAAACATACAAAGTATCATGCTTTAAAATAACGTTTGTCGTATACGTATTCACGCCATTTCCCATGAGTTGTAGCCAAGCATCACGCGCGTCAATCTTATCCAAACCATCTTCGAGTCGATGTTCGGATACAAAATCTTTTAGGACTTCGCTAATGCTTCTATGTTCGGTGTGTCTTTTTTTCAAAATGAATTACAGTTTAAAAATTTCGTAGGATTGGTGAATCTCTTTTACAATGCTTTCCGTACGTTCTACATGTGTGTCGCTGATGAAAATTTGTCCAAAATCCTCATGATTTACCAACGACATAATTTGTGCCACACGATGTTCATCTAACTTGTCAAAGATATCATCTAACAATAAAATCGGCGTCACATTTGCTAAGTTTTTAATAAAATCGAATTGAGCGAGCTTCAACGCAATTAAAAATGATTTTTGCTGTCCCTGACTTCCAAACTTTTTGATTGGATACGTTTCAATCGAAAATAACAAATCATCTTTGTGAATTCCAACACTCGTATATTGCAAAACCTTATCTTTCGGCAAACTTTCGTCTAGCAAAGATCGAAAATCTTTTTCATGCAGCTGACTTTTATAGCTGATAGTAACAGTTTCTTTTTCGTTAGAAATTGCGTTGTATCGCGTCATAAAAATCGGGAGAAACGCTTCTAGAAACTTTCTGCGTTCTGCATAAATCTGCGAGCCAAGTTCATGCATTTGGTCATTATAAATACTGAGTGTATCTGCATCAAATGTGCTGTTGAGCGCAAAATATTTTAATAGAGAATTGCGCTGCGATACTACTTTATTGTAATTGATGAGGTTTTGTAAATATCGTTTATTGGATTGCGAAATAACACTGTCCATAAACTTTCTGCGCGTATCGCTTCCTTCAATAATAAGATCGCGATCGGCAGGCGAAATAATGACAAGCGGCAAAAAACCAATATGTTCCGAAAGTTTTTCATACGGTTTTCCATTGCGTTTGACCATTTTCTTCTGTCCTCTTTTGAGCGAACATATAATAGTTTCGTCTCTATCGGCTTTTTCATACAGTCCATCAATCACAAAAAAATCTTCTCCGTGTTTTATATTTTGTGTCGCAACAGGATTGAAATAACTTTTACCGAACGATAGGTGATAAATAGCGTCTAGGACATTGGTTTTTCCCACGCCATTATTCCCGACAAGACAGTTTATTTTTTGATTAAAATCAAAAGAATTCGACTCAAAATTCTTGTAATTGATTAGTGATAATTTCTTTAGAAACATGAAAATAGAAGCATCATTACAATAAAAATGCAAATTATTGAAAAATATCAAATAAATAGGCTTTTAATTCTACTTAAAAATTTTATTTTTGCGCACATTAATATGCAATCTATGGCAACTTACAAGAAAA
>JBCCLS010000332.1:0-4648 GCA_039026835.1 Bacteroidota bacterium
ACACAAATCAAAAACTTCTTTTAATTCTTTATGATCAAATTTGTTTTCTTTTTCTGAAACTGTTAAAAATTCACGCAAGGCATTGGCGCGTGCGCGTGTGGTATCTTTTTCGTTGGTAGTGGCGCGGTAACTTGGACACATGGCACCCGAAAAGGAAGCCGGTTTTCTACAATCGCCCGAACCGTTGCATTTTTCAGCCGCTCGTAAAATTCCTTGACTATCCGAAAAGTCATATAACGTTTTTATTTCTGGTTCTTTACGATCAATTTCATACCGCA
Organism: Bacteroidota bacterium; assembly: GCA_039026835.1. Taxonomy (GTDB): domain Bacteria; phylum Bacteroidota; class Bacteroidia; order Flavobacteriales; family Flavobacteriaceae; genus Kordia. Next base: position 279 of record JBCCLS010000332.1, read on the forward strand.
AGGACGTATCCATTTTTGCAGCATCAACAATTTTTCCTGGATTGAAAATATTGTTTGGATCAAACGCAGCTTTTACTTCTTTGAGCAATGCATAGTTCTTCTCTCCTATCATAATTGGAATAAACTCAGCGCGTACAATTCCATCGCCGTGTTCTCCGCTAAATGAACCTTGGTATTTTTTGACTAAAACTGCTACATCATGCGTGATTTTTCGGAACAATTCCACATCCGCTTTTTTCTTGAGGTTCAAAATTGGACGCAAGTGCAATTCTCCTGCGCCAGCATGCGCATAATACACAGCTTTCTGCTGGTAGTTGTCCATCAACTGTGAAAATTCACTAATATAATCGGCTAAATCTTCCAAGGCTACTGCAGTATCTTCGATACATGCCACAGCTTTTTTATCGCCAATTATATTTCCTAACAAGCCCAAACCAGCTTTTCGCAATTCCATGGCTTTGCGGATTTCATCGCCTTTTAGGACTGGATAATGATAACTTTTTCCCTCTTTTTGCAAAGAAGCAATCAATGCTTTTGTTTGTGTTTCTAGATCATCTGCTGTGTTGGAGCGCAATTCGAGTAATAAAATTGCCTGTGGATCGCCTTTTACGAAGAAGCGATTTTTGGCTTGCGCCAGATTTGACTTGGTACAATCCAAAATAATTTTGTCCATCATCTCGCAAGTGAACAAATTGTGTTGCATTGAGAGTGAAACAGATTGCAAACAGTCTTCAATACTTTCATAATGTGCTGCCACCACACAACTTTCTGTAGGTTGCAATTCGTCTAATTGAAGCGTGACTTTGGTTGTAAATGCCAATGTTCCTTCACTTCCTGAAAGTAATTTGCACATGTTGAACGTTTCTCCATTTTCTGAAAACGGCTGCAAACGCAACAACTCGTCAATCGCGTATCCTGTGTTTCTGCGGTGAATCGCTTCCTTAGGAAATTCAGCCATGATTTCACGCTGGTTTTTTACATCAGAAAGCATTGTATAAAGCTTTTGATAAATGCTGCCTTCAAGCGTATCTAAACTGCGTTTTTGATGAAATTCTTCTGTGGTAATTTCACCAAACGTTACTTCACTTCCATCTGCGAGTAATACGTCCATTTCTACCACTTTATCACGTGTGACACCGTATTGAATAGAAGTCGTTCCGGAAGAGTTATTTCCGACCATTCCTCCAATCATACAACGATTGGACGTAGAGGTATTCGGTCCAAAAAATAAGTTAGCAGCTTTTAACTGATTGTTTAACGCATCACGCACTACACCAGGCTGCACTGTGACGGTTTTGGCTGCTGTATCTACTGATAAAATTTCAGTAAAATGTTTAGAAACATCTACCACAATACCTTCGCCTACGCATTGTCCTGCCAGAGAAGTTCCTGCGGTTCGTGGAATTAATGACGTGTTGTTTTTAGTTGCAAAATCAATAAGTAATATAAGATCTGCTGTGTTTTTGGGATATGCAACCGCTAGTGGAAGTTTTCGATACACAGAAGCATCTGTTGCGTATAGAATTCTGTGTAAATCATCGGAAAATATTGTTCCTTCAAACCTATTTTTCAATTGTTCCAATTTCGTCTTCATGCCACTGTTTTAAGTGTCTTTTGCAATTTTTTTGGCAATATAACCTTATTTTTCAAGTTATATTGAATAAATAACTAAGAGTTCCTCATTAGATATTAACAAGTAAAATAACCGTCAAAACTCGTATTGCCACAACTGGTATAGTTGTTGGTTTTACTCTTGAAATGCATCTTTAAAATTTTAGCAACAAAAAAGAGGCTTTCATCAACAAATTTAAAAAACATAAACTACAAAGACATGAAAAAATTAGTGATTTTAGGTATTTTATTTTTAGGATATTCAGCAGCAGCTCAGCAAATTGCAGAAAACGCAATTGGGCTGCGAATTGGCGGTAATAATGGTTTTGGCACAGAAATTACATATCAAAGAGCCTTGTGGGATAACAACCGTTTGGAATTGGATTTAGGTTGGAAAGACAACGACGAATTTGATGCTTATAAACTCACAGGATTGTACCAATGGGTTTGGAATATTGATGGTGGATTTAACTGGTATGCAGGCGCTGGTGGCGGTTTTGGAAGTTGGAATAGCAACCGAAATTTGACCAATGATGGCTTTTATGCGTTTATTGCAGGCGATGTAGGGATTGAATATAATTTTGACTTTCCGCTACAGCTTTCGCTGGATGTGCGACCTGAAATTGGCTTTGACGATGGTTTTAATGACGATCTCGACTTTGATTTGGCTTTGGGCGTACGTTATCAATTTTAATTTTTTAAACCATATTATTTCCTTTATATGTAATTTAACATCTTATCTGGCATAATTCTTCGCATTTGGTTAAATTTGCGCGTTTAACTTTAAAATTATTCAACAAAAATGTATTTAAACGTGAAGAAAGTATTTGTTTTTACTTGCATGATGAGTCTATTGCTATGTGTGATTTCCTGTGGAAAACAATCAGGTGGTGATGGATATACTATAGAAACTACGATTAATGGAATTCCAGATGGTGTTCGTGCATTTTTGAAAGTACCAAACGAAAAAGGAGTACCACGACCAAAAGACACTGCAATTGTACAAAATGGACGGTTTGTATTTAGCGGAAACGTAGAATATCCACAATTAGCTTTTATTTATATAAATGGTGCATCAGGTAGTATTAATTTATTGATGGAAAATGCAAAATTTACCATTAACGCGCATAGAGATAGTTTGCCTACTGCAACAGTTGAAGGCGGAAAACACAACCAAGAGTACAGAGATTTTATTACGCAATCAAAAAAATTAACTGAAAGAGTACAACGTGTTAGAGCAAATTATCAAGCAGCTGTTGTGTCAAAAGATACTGCATTGATTAGAGCTTCAAGGACGGCTGTGAATACGGTTGATAAAGAAGCCATTGCTTTTCAGGAAAAATATGTCATAGAACATCCACAATCATATATTTCTGTGATGTTAGTAAACCAAATGTTGCGTGGTAAAGTCACCAATGCTAAGAAAGCAAAAGTATTTTATGACGGATTGCCTGACGATGTAAAGAAAACAGATATTGCACAGGATTTATCTATTAAAATCAATGAATTATTACGTTCTTCAGTGGGTTCAGTAGCAACGAACTTCTCTGCACCGAATCCAGAAGGTGAAACCATTTCTTTAGATGATATTAAAGGAAAAGTAACTATTATTGATTTTTGGGCAGCTTGGTGTAAACCTTGTCGTTTGGAAAATCCGAATGTGGTGAAAATCTATGAAAAATATCATAAAGACGGACTTGAAATTATTGGTGTTTCCTTGGATGGACGACCGAGACAAAATAATGCAAAACAAGATTGGTTGCGCGCTATCAAAACAGATGGATTGACTTGGTATCAAGTGTCTAATTTAGAAGGATTTAAAGATCCAATTGCACGTATGTTTAACGTACGTTCTATTCCTGCAACATTTATTTTGAATGAAAAAGGAGAGATTGCTGCGAAAAATTTACGTGGCGCAACTTTGGAAGCAAAAGTGAAAGAATTGCTTGGAAAGTAGGTTGGGTTTTAGGTGTTGGGTTTTAGGTATTGGGTCGCTTTGCTTTTAGCCTTTAGCAAAATCTCAATACTCAATACTGCGATCTCAGTTCTAGAAATTAATACTTTATGGAAAAATAAAAGAAAAACTGATTTTCAAACAGTTAGTTTTTCGAGGAAAAAAACGCATATTTTTTATTTGCACGGTTCAAAAACAATGGTATATTTGCAACCTCAATAAAGCAAAAGCGTTGGGGAGATACTCAAGCGGCCAACGAGGACAGACTGTAAATCTGTTGGTTTTTACCTTCGCAGGTTCGAATCCTGCTCTCCCCACAAAACAAAAATCTGATCGTAACTGATTGGATTTTTTTGTTCATTTTACTTATCTGATTTAAAAAGGAGGATCCATTGAATCTCTCCCCATATTTATATTTGTTTGATCAAAAAACACTGACTCTATCTCCTCATTCATTTTATCTTTTCTTGCTTTTTTAAATCCTATCAGTGGAAACTTTTTGTCTTTTAGTTTTAAATCTCTACGAATAGACTTTATTAACTCAGTCAAGTAAATATCGTGATCTTCCAAAGATTTACCAACACCATTTTTTTCATAAGCAAGCATTTTATTGACAACATCTTCACTAGCTATTAATAGCATTTTATCTCTAATTAGCACATATTTTTCCAAAGATTCTGTTGTATTATTCGCTGAATGATTATGTAATAATTCAACAAATGAAATATATTGATCTTCCTTCAATTTTCTAGTCTGAAGAATAATACTATTGCGATTTGCTAAAAAAGCACCAATAAAAGAGACG
>JBCCLS010000333.1:0-4644 GCA_039026835.1 Bacteroidota bacterium
AGTTCATATACTATTGTAAATCTTCTTATTTAGATGAAGTCTCTTTCTTTTTTAAGTGCATTTCCAACCAACGATCTTGCTCCCATAATAAGTGCATGATCGATTCTTTGGCTCTATACCCGTGACTTTCCTTTGGCAACATCACCAAACGCACAGGTGCGCCCATTCCTTTTAAGGCATTAAAATAACGCTCACTTTGTAATGGATAAGTTCCTGAATTGTTGTCTGCTTCTCCGTGAATTAATAGGAGTGGCGTTTTCATTTTATCCGCATGCATAAAAGGAGACATGCTGTAGTAAATTTCAGGAGCTTCCCAGTAACTGCGCTCTTCACTTTGGAATCCGTATGGCGTTAAGGTTCTATTGTACGCTCCGCTTCGTGCAATTCCCGCAGCGAACAAATCTGAATGCGTTAACAAGTTTGCTGTCATAAACGCTCCGTAAGAATGTCCACCAACGGCCACTCGATTTCTGTCAATATAGCCCATCTTATCCACAGCATCAATCGCTGCTTTTCCATTGGCAACCAATTGTTTGATAAAGGTGTCATTTGGCTCTTCATCACCTTCACCAATAATTGGAAATGCGGCATCGTCCAATACTACATAACCTCTAGCAACCCAATAAATTGGAGAACCGTAGTATACATAGGTAAACTCATTGGCATTTGCTGTTACTTGACTTGCACTTTTCTTGTCTTTAAATTCTCTTGGATATGCCCATAAAATCATTGGATATTTTTTTCTTTCCTCGTAATTTGTCGGTAAGTACAAGGTTCCTGAAAGATCCAATCCATCATCACGCTTATAGGTAATAACTTCTTTTTTGACATTCTGAATACTTTCATACGGATTTTTAAAGTTGGTCAAGGCAACTGCTGGCTTGTTCTTTTTTAAGTTTTGAATGTAATAGTTAGGATATTCTTTTTGAGATTCAAGCATGATTAAGAACGTGCCTTTCTTTAAATCCATCGCATCTACAATATAAAGCGACTTGTCTGTGTAATCAGATTCGTAGATACGTTTCTTTTTTTGTGTTTTTAAATTGAATTTGTCTACAAAAGGCTTTTGACCTTCTTTACTGTAGCCGTCACCAGTTAAGTACACATTATTTTTTTCAATGCTTAATACATTTCTATTAAATTCATTTTTTGATGTGATAAAGTTACCTGGATCACTGTAACGGTCTTGATAGTTTCTGTCTGAAATAATTTTAGGTTCAGCAGTATTGTCAGAAGGATCAAATAAATAGGCTTTGGTATTTCGCGTATTCCACCAGTAATCATAAGCGATTGCTGTAGACTTATTTCCCCAAATAATTCCGGAAAAACGGCCTACAGTTTTCATCAATGACGTTGGTGTTCCTGTAAACGGTGCTTTTAACTGAAAAGCTTCGTCTCTAAAAGGAACTTCCTTTGCGGGATCACCACCATCTAGTGCTTCTGCCCAATAGATCGTTGCAGGCTGATCAGCTCGCCAAGAAATGTTTCTACGACCTGTACGCGTTGACATAAATCCTTTAGGCAAATCTTCAATTAAAGGTACTTTTAAGGCTTCATACACTTGATTTCCATTCAAATCATAAATGATAGAAGTAGAAGGAAATCGTCCATACGTTACTAAGTATGAAAATGGTTTGTCGATGGTTGTCAACATTACAAATTCTCCATTTGGAGACAATGACATGCCTCTATACATTGCTTTTTCTTTCCACAACGTATTGGTGCCGTCTAAGCTTACTTTGTATAATTCAGAAGTAGCTAATTGCTCAAAATTGAATTCATCATTTTTATTTTTCAATAAATCTTGATAGGTTCTGTTTTGTGCTTTTACACCTTGCTCACTCACTGAAATGGTTGGTCCTGAAGGTACTGTAGCTAACGTGTTGATAAGTTCTTTTTTGCTATTAGGAACTTTCTTTACTAACAATCCTTTGCTATCCTTTAACCAAGTGTAAGCACCTGGAATGTTTGCATTTAAATTGGCATCAGTCAATTTCTTTGCAGATTTCGTATCAAAGTCAATAACCCACAATTCTACGCCTGTTTCAACAGTATTGGTCAATGCAAGCTTTGTTTCGTCTGGTGACCAACTAAAATTGGCAAAACGTCCTGTAGTAGGCAATCCAGCTACTGTTTCTTCTTGATTGTTTCTACCAACTCTGATTTTAACTTGGTTGTAATAATTTTGTCTGCTGCCAATATTTGTTTTCGGATTGATTCGCAAACCGCCTAAACGCAATTCTTTTTCAGAAAGCTCGGCAATGCTTTTATAATTGTCTCTATAGCCAAAATAAAATTTTTCTCCTTTGCTATCCATACTTACTCTTGGTGCAGGTTTTGCATCGGCAAGTTCAAGGATTTCTTGAGGTGGAAGTTGATAGCCAAGATTTTCTTGTGCATTTATTCCTAAAAATGAAAGAATAAATACGACCAGTAAAAGTGTTTTTTTCATGATTGTTCCTAGTATTTATGGTTGATGAGCCATAAAGCTATCTAAAAAAGTTGATATCTGAATAAAAAAAACAGTATTTCTTGTAAGGTTTCAGGAAACTTTCCGATTTACTTTTTAATGATTAAGGATAGAGATTGTTAGGAAAAAGAATAATTCCTTAATCAATTGTTTATTTATTGGTTAGGTTGTTTTAAGGCACATTTATAATTTATAGATGTGCTTTTTTATGTTGCTACCTGCGATTAAAATGCCAGATGTAATTATTAATGCTTAATTTTGTAGCTTGAATTTTTAAGAATTCGTAATTTTATAATACGTTTTCACTCAAAAAATAAAAAGTCAATAATTTATGTATACCTCAAGAATTATAGGATTAGGACATTATGTTCCGGATAATGTGGTGACCAATGATGATTTATCCAAAATCATGGATACAAATGACGCGTGGATTCAGGAACGTACGGGAATCAAAGAAAGAAGATTTGCCGTAAAAGGTACTGAAGATACAACTTCGGGCATGGGCGTAAAAGCAGCCAAAATTGCTATTGAACGTGCTGGCATTGACAAAGATGATATCGATTTTATCATTTTTGCAACCTTAAGTCCTGATTATTATTTTCCTGGACCTGGTGTAATGGTACAAGAAGCGTTAGACATCAAAACGGTTGGTGCTTTGGACGTACGTAACCAATGTTCAGGATTTGTCTATGCCATTTCAGTGGCAGATCAGTTTATCAAAACAGGAATGTATAAAAACATTTTGGTTATTGGTTCTGAGTTGCACTCGCACGGTTTGGATATGACCACACGTGGGCGCGGTGTTTCTGTAATTTTTGGTGATGGTGCTGGTGCCGCAGTGTTGACAAGAAGTGAAGACACGAATCGTGGAATTTTATCAACACATTTACATTCGCAAGGAGAACACGCAGAAGAATTGTCATTGATAGCGCCAGGAATGGGGAAACGCTGGGTAAATGACATCATCAAAGATATTGGAAGCGGCGAAGAAGACACTTCTTACTTTCCATACATGAACGGACAATTTGTATTCAAAAATGCAGTGGTTCGTTTCAGTGAAGTCATCATGGAAGGATTGCTACAAAATGGATTGCAAAAAGAAGACATTGACATGTTGATTCCTCATCAGGCAAACTTGCGTATTGCGCAATTTATTCAGAAAAAATTTGGTTTGGGAGACGATCAAGTGTACAACAATATTATGCGTTACGGAAATACAACTGCAGCTTCTATTCCTATTGCGCTAACTGAAGCATGGCAAGAGGGAAAAATCAAAGAAGGTGATACTGTTGTTTTGGCAGCTTTCGGAAGTGGATTTACTTGGGGAAGTGCCATTATCAAGTGGTAAAGCAAAAGATATATTAGGAAGAATTTAACTAAAAATAAATCCCAAGAGCTAGCGCGCTTGGGATTCTTTTTTGGTTTTTATTTAGTATACCTTGTAACTACTTGTGGTAAATTTTAGAGTGCTAAATTCGAATAATCAACCCAATAACAATACAGTATACTTCAATAATACTACAAAATTCGACGTTTTTTTCGAGAGTACTTTACACATTCATAGAATTTTAACAATTTTTTTGTCAAAATGTACAACTTTGAGGATTAATAACATGCGATAAATTTAAAAACAGAAAACCTTGGCTGTGCACAACCAAGGTCTTCACATTTTAATAACATTCAATTAACACTAACCATCAATAATAATTGAAGTTATTAAGTTGTAATGCGATAAAATAGTTCTAAAAAAAAGATATTTCTTATAAGAATCCGCCGCTTCCTGACTTTTCGTCGTTGTCACGTTGCTTACGTGATTTGGCTCTGTATTTTCCACCACCGAAACGATAAGAAAGCGCTACGTTTACAGTATTGCTTTCCCATCTGAAAGCACCTACTTGCGGATATGGTTGTTGTCCGTCAAAACCAAATTCTTGAGTTCTGAAAATATCATTGTAGTTGACACTTAAGGTTCCTTTTCCTTGTGCAAACGAATAACGTGCGCCAATATTTACAAAATACATTGGCTCCATTTCAAATTGAATTCCTTGTACACTTCCACGGTAAAAACCAAAGGCAGATAAATACAGTCTGTCATTTACTTTGAAGTTATTGAACATTCTAAAATTCCAAGCTTGGTTGTCTACTTCCACTCTTTCAGAAACAATATCATCTAC
>JBCCLS010000334.1:0-4642 GCA_039026835.1 Bacteroidota bacterium
GAGTTTTTCTCCTTTTCTTGATATTTTCAAACGATTCTGGAGCAAGTGACAAAGTAACATTTTCAAAATTTAAAGAACTTGTCCAGTACAATGATATCAAGAAAGTTGAAGTTGTAACAAATACAGGCGTAGCACGCATTTACCTAAAGCAAGGAGCCGAAGATAAAGATATTTACAAGGGAATTATCAACAAAAGGTCTAGTATCTTTTTAATGGGAGATAATCCTGATTTTTCAATTAAATATCTAAATCTAGAAAATTTTGAAAACTATCTAATTGAAGTTAAAGAAAAAAACAATCTAGATTTCGAAATTGCTTCCGATCAACAAGACAATACCATTTCTAGCTTTATTTTTAGCGTTTTACCGTTTGTGTTGATTATTGGGGTATGGATTTTTATCATGCGAAGAATGTCTGGCGGTGGCGCAGGTGGCGCAGGCGGACAAATCTTTAATATTGGAAAATCAAAAGCCAAGTTATTTGACGAAAAAACAGACATGAAAACATCCTTTAAAGATGTTGCAGGTTTGGAAGGCGCCAAAGAAGAAGTACAGGAAATTGTAGATTTCTTGAAAAATCCTGAAAAATATACCTCTTTGGGAGGAAAAATTCCGAAAGGAGCCTTATTAGTAGGACCTCCGGGAACAGGTAAAACCTTGTTAGCAAAAGCAGTGGCAGGAGAAGCAAAAGTACCGTTCTTCTCCCTTTCAGGTTCTGATTTCGTAGAAATGTTTGTAGGAGTTGGAGCATCCAGAGTTCGTGACTTATTCAAGCAAGCCAAAGAAAAATCGCCAGCAATTATTTTTATTGATGAAATTGACGCGATTGGACGTGCCCGTGGGAAAAACAACTTTACAGGTTCTAACGATGAACGCGAAAATACATTAAATCAGTTATTGACTGAAATGGACGGTTTTGGCACCAATACAAATGTCATAGTAATGGCAGCCACCAACCGTGCAGATATCTTAGATAAAGCATTGATGCGTGCTGGTCGTTTTGACAGACAAATTTATGTAGACTTACCAGACATCAGAGAGCGTAAAGAAATCTTTGAAGTACATTTAAAGCCTTTGAAAAAAGCAGATGATTTAGATACTGACTTTTTATCAAAACAAACGCCTGGATTTTCAGGAGCTGATATTGCCAATGTATGTAACGAAGCTGCACTGATCGCTGCAAGAAACGGAAAAAAATCTGTAGAAAAGCAAGATTTCCTAGATGCAGTGGACAGAATCGTAGGTGGATTGGAAAAGAAAAATAAAATCATCACACCAGAAGAAAAGAAAACAGTAGCTTTCCACGAAGCAGGTCACGCAACGGTAAGTTGGTTGGTAGAACATGCAGCGCCGTTAGTTAAAGTAACCATTGTACCAAGAGGACAATCATTGGGAGCAGCTTGGTATTTACCAGAAGAGCGTATGTTAGTACGTACGGAACAAATGCTTGATGAAATGTGTGCTACTCTCGGTGGACGTGCCGCAGAGAAAGTAATTTTTGATAAAATTTCTACGGGTGCTTTGAGTGACTTGGAAAAAGTGACCAAACAAGCGCGTGCCATGGTGGCAGTATACGGTTTAAATGAAAAAATCGGAAACCTTACCTATTACGATTCTAGTGGAAATGATGCTGGCTTCTCCAAGCCTTACAGTGAAGAAACAGCAAAAACGATTGACGAGGAAATCTCTAAAATCATAGAAAATCAATACGAAAGAGCCATTCAAATCTTAGAGCAAAACAAAGACAAGCTCACAACGTTGGCTGAATTGCTTTTAGAAAAAGAGGTGATTTTCAAAGATGATTTGGAGGAAATTTTCGGCGAAAGACCATTTTCAAAATCAAAAAGAATTGACGATTCAGAAGAATAAACGCTGAATCTATAAAATAGTAACTTGTAAAAAGTCTCGAATTATCTTTAGTATAATTCGAGATTTTTTATCTTTACATAAATTTTTCCAAATCCTAAACTACAATTGACTCTATGAGTCTTTTCAAGAAAATTTTCGGTTCCAAATCCAAACCGCAACAGGAAGCAAATCCTGCTGAAGAGCGCGGAAAATACATGCCGCAAATACAATTACCTATAGATGAGCGATTTACCATAAATTTCCGCAAAAATGGTGGCAAGTTTTTGTATTGTGATTCTTTCACTGAAGTATACAATAGTTTAGAAAATATCCTCATAGAGAACGGTTGGGAAGGAAAAGAAGTATTGTGTTTTGACGAATCATTGCAAGAGCGTTTTCACAATTTTGACATGAAGTTTTCGCGTGCCAATATGAATGCCAGTTTCTTTTTAGCGCCTTGCGAATATTTAATCGCAGACAATGGCTCTATTTTGGTCTGTTCCAAGCAAATCAAAGAAAAAAAGCTCAACGATTTACCTGATAATTTTGTCATTCTTGCCAACACAAGTCAACTCAAAACAACAATTGGCGAAGGTTTGCGCGGCATAAAACACAAATATCAATCCAATATTCCAAGCAACATTACAACCATCAAACATTTTCAAGTACAAGAAGAAAAGGACTTTTTATCTTATGGAAGTAGCTCAAAAAACTTATATTTGCTGCTATTGGAAGACCTCTAGGAATGAAAGAATTTTTGACCCGATCTTTAACCGGACTTATTTTTGTCACCTTATTAATTGCCTCGGTATACTACTCACAATCAGCCATTTTCGCTGTATTTACCATTTTTGGTTTGGTGTGCATGTATGAATTTAGCAAACTCATTTACCTACAAGGTTTTGCACAATATTTCATTCTTTTAGTCATTCTCACCGTATTTGTATTTTGGAAACAAGTACAGCCTGATCTAAAAATTCAGGAAGCAACGCTCATTCTATTGGTATTTTCCATATTTGTCTCGCTTTTTTTAATACGAGATTTATTTAGCAAGCGTATCTTACCGCAAACAGAATTCAAAAAATACTTGCTCGTCACCTTTTATATGAGTAGCAGTTTTGCCTTTTTATTGTTGATTCCAAATGCGACAGAACACTACGAACCGTATATCATTTTGGGGAGTTTTATTTTAGTATGGGTAAATGATTCTTTTGCCTATCTCACAGGTAAAAATTTTGGGAAACAAAAACTCTTTGAACGAATTTCACCGAAGAAAACTGTAGAAGGCTTCTTGGGCGGATTACTTTTTTCTTGCATTGCTAGCTATTTTATCGCTAAATTTACAGGCACATTGAGTTTTAGTAGTTGGCTGATTTTAGCAGTCATTATTAGTTCTATCGGAACTATTGGTGATTTGATTCAATCAAAATTCAAAAGGCAAGCAAATGTAAAGGACAGTGGCTCCATTATGCCAGGACACGGCGGCATTTTTGATCGATTGGATAGCATGTTATTTTCAGCACCATTTATATATTTGTTTTTAAAGATATTACATTATGTTTCATAAAGAAGGCTATAAAATTATCATTGTAACATTTATCATTGTAGCAGCAGTTGTGCTGACTGCAGATAAAATTGATATTGCTTGGATTAAATATCTTTTGCAAGCTGTAGCAGTTGTATTTTTAATTTTAATTCTACAGTTTTTTAGAAATCCAAAACGTACGACACCCAAAAATGATGCGCATGTCATTGCCCCTGTAGATGGAAAAGTTGTAGTGATAGAAGAAGTATTTGAAAAAGAATATTTTAACGACAAACGCTTGCAGGTTTCTATCTTTATGTCGCCTATTAATGTGCACGTGACACGTTATGCAATTGGCGGAACTGTAAAATACAGCAAATATCATCCAGGAAAATACTTGGTTGCATGGCATCCAAAATCGTCAGAAGAAAATGAACGTACCACAATTGTAGTGGAAAATGATACCTACGGACCCATTTTATACCGACAAATTGCGGGCGCGTTGGCGCGAAGAATTATCAACTATGCGGAAGAAGGAGAACAAGCCGAGCAAGGAGAAGACGCAGGATTCATTAAATTTGGTTCGCGTGTTGATTTATTTTTACCCCTAGACACAAAATTGAACGTACAACTCAACCAAACTGTAAAAGGTGGTGTGGATGTTGTAGCCACAAAGTAATGAGCGATTCTCAATTAGACATAGAATTTAATGAAGCAGTAGAGCGCGTCAATAGCTGTACGGATTCGTTTCCTGCAGATTTTTTATTGCGCTTATACGCCTATTACAAACGTGCGACCAACAATGACGACAAACCTAGCAGTCGCCGTCCCATTATCAATGCCTTTAAAATGAACGCATTACTACAAATGCAAGACATCTCTCCTGAACAAGCCAAACGAGAATATATTCGATTGGTGGAGGAGTATTTTAGTTAGATACGCTTCGCTTTAGAATCGGCTGTGCCTTTTGGACTCGCTTCGCTTTGGTATCGGCTTACGCCTTTAGATCGCTTCGCTCTTGGTATTTTGGTGTTTTTTTCTATTAAAAGCTTTACTTCATGTTCTACTTTTAGATTGTTAGAAACGCTTTGATCCTAGTATTTTGGATTTTGAATGTTGAATTTTGAATTACTTTATAAGGCTAAACTTGTAAACTTATTTATCTATAATCTTCATACTACAAACGTCACTTCGATTTCTATGACAAAAGCAAGCGATTTTTGTAAAAAGTTTGATTCGTCATTACGAGCGATAGCGCGGTAATCTGTCC
>JBCCLS010000335.1:0-4638 GCA_039026835.1 Bacteroidota bacterium
AAATCTTTGAAAAAGAACAATCTTCTTCTATCTGGGATACATTAACCGAAGCTGAAAAAAAAGAAATACAGCTTGGAATTGATGATGTTGAAAATGGAAATGTTACCGATTATGATTTATTTATGGCAAAGTATAGATAATGAAGAGAGAAGTGAAAATCTCAAAAGGTGCAGAAGAAAAACTTGAGAAACTCCTCGATTATTTGATTGAAAATTGGTCAGAAAAAGTACAATCAAATTTTGTAAAAAAACTTGAATCATCTGTAAATTTGATTCGTCTTAATCCCTTGCTGTTTCCAGAAATAAAGAAAAATACCAAAACTTACAAATGTGTAATAACCAAACAAACAAGTTTGTATTATAGATTTGATGAAAAGACCATATTTATTGTGGCTTTTTTTGATACAAGACAACATCCGTCAAAATTAAAAAAGAGTATCAAATAGTATATTGACCTTCAATCTTAAACTAGGAAGAGGATGTTTTTCAAGCAAACATGGGGTAAAAAGAACCATTCTTGTTATGTATATACCCTCGATATCTCAGAAGGATATGGATAATTAAGAACTTCAAAAAACTATCTTATGAACGTACATTTAAAATGCATCTTTCTTTCCCTTTCAATTGCAATATTACAAGCATGTAACACCGATGATAACTCAATTGCAAATTTACCTAACAATGATACTGCTGTCGCAAAAATAATGCCGCTTGGCGCCTCAAGAGTGGAAGGCGCACGACCAATTTTTGAAAGTTATCGATATGAATTGTGGAAAGATTTAGTAGAAAATGGTTGGGCGTTTGATTTTGTTGGGACAAACGTAGATGAAGCAAGTTATCCCACAGTTAACAACAGTAATTTTGACATCGATCACGAAGGAAGAAGCGGTTGGACTTCTGGACAAATTTTAGCACAACTCAACACATCGCTTACCGAAATTGGCGCACCAGATATTGTACTTTTTAGTTCTCCTGGCGGAAATGATGCATTGCTGAACTTACCGTATGATCAAGCGATTGCTAATATTAATGGAATTATTGATGTGTTGCAAGCTTCAAATCCGAATGTTACGATTGTTATGGAGCAAATGGCACCAGGACTTTCATCCATTATGACGCAAGAATTGACTGCCTATTTTACAAATCTGCAACAAGATGCTGTTACTATTGCAGCACAGCAATCCACCACAACATCACGCGTTATTGTAGTGGATATGTTTACAGGTTTTTCAGATGCATTATTAGCGGATACTGTACATTACAATGAAGCGGGCGCTGAATTTATTGCGACACGATATTACAATGTATTGGTAAACTTATTGCAACAATAAAAAAAGCATCAAATCATGGAAAAAAGGAGGAGTTAATTATTTCCATTTGATAAAAAATTCAGATTAAAAAAACAGTTTTCTTTTCATCTGAAAGCTGCAATATGTGTTTATCAACAAAAGTATTAGAATTGTTGATTTAATATCCTAAAATACATGGTATTTATGGTTTGGTTTTAATATTTTTGAAACTTACTAACAACAACATGGAAACGGTTCAAAAAAACTATATTTTCGATTTTGACAGCACGCTTACCAGTGTGGAAGCGTTGGATGTATTGGCAGAAATCACCTTGGCTGCTAATCCTAGAAAAGATGCAATTATTGACGAAATTCAAGAGATAACCAATTTGGGAATTGACGGTGAAATTTCGTTTACAGAATCATTAGAAAGACGGATTAAATTACTAAATGCACATCAATCCAATTTGGAAGAATTAATTGCCAGATTGCGCTTGCAAGTGTCTTCTTCTATTGAAAATAACAAAGAGTTTTTTGAAAAATTTTCACATGATATTTATGTGATTTCCTGCGGATTTAAAGAATTTATTGATCCTATTGTGGAAGAGTATAACATTCCCAACGATCGTGTATATGCAAATACATTTGTGTTTGATGCGGAAGGATACATCGTAGGATTTGATGCGGAAAATGTATTGTCGCAACACAACGGAAAAATCCAGTGTTTGAGAGACATGAATTTAGATGGAGAAATTCAGGTAATTGGTGATGGTTACAGCGATTATGTCATGCGAGAAGCAGGAATTGCTGATAAATTTTTTGCCTTTACTGAGAATGTAGCACGTGAAAAAGCAGTCAATAAAGCTGATCACGTAACCCCAAATTTAGATGAATTTTTATTTGTAAATAAATTGCCAAGAAGCTTATCGTACCCAAAAAACAGAATTAAAATATTACTACTAGAAAACATTCATTCAGACGCGTTTGATCGCTTGGTGGATGATGGTTTTAGTGTTGAAATCCTCTCACATAGTCTTTCGGAAGAAGATTTAATCGAAAAAATAAAAGACATTCACGTACTTGGAATTCGTTCCAAAACACAAGTCACACCCAAAGTCATTGCGGCGGCCAAAAAATTATTGGTTATCGGAGCATTCTGCATCGGCACCAAACAAATTGATTTGGAAACCTGCAAAGAACACGGAATTGTGGTGTTTAACGCACCGTACAGTAACACGCGTTCGGTAGTGGAATTGGCCATTGGTGAAATTATTATGTTGATGCGAAGTGTCTTCCCAAGAAGTACCGAAATCCACAACGGACAGTGGCAAAAAACAGCCAAAGGTTCGCGTGAAGTGCGTGGAAAAAACTTAGGAATTGTAGGGTATGGAAACATCGGAAAGCAACTATCTGTCTTAGCCGAAGCCATGGGAATGAAGGTATTTTATCACGATATTGAAGATCGACTCGCGCTTGGAAATGCTCAAAAATGTAACACTCTAGAAGAATTACTCGCCATTTCGGATGTGGTTTCATTGCATGTAGATGACAATGCTGCCAACAAAAACTTTTTTGCTGCAGAACAGTTTGCACAAATGAAAGATGGTGCGTTATTGATCAACTTAGCAAGAGGTTTTGTCGTTGATATTGATGCTTTAAAAACTGCTTTGGAAAGTGGTAAAATTGCAGGTGCTGCGGTAGATGTCTATCCTGTAGAACCAAGAGCTAATGGTAATTTTGAAACAGCCTTGCAAGGTTTAAACAACGTCATCTTAACACCACATGTTGGTGGAAGCACAGAAGAAGCGCAACGTGATATTGCAGATTTTGTTCCAAATAAAATCATGGCATACATCAACTCAGGAAATACGGTAGATGCTGTCAATTTCCCAAATATTCGTTTGCCGCGACAAACCGAAGCACACCGTTTCTTGCACATTCACACAAATGTTCCTGGTGTCATGGCAAAAGTCAATAAAGTTTTAGCTGAATACGAATTAAACGTTACCGGTCAATACTTATCAACCGACAGTAAAGTAGGATATGTAATTGTAGATGTGGACAAAGAGTACAACAAAAAAGTAACGACTGCGTTAAGAAATGTAGAAGGCACAATTAAGTTTAGAGTGTTGTACTAGAGCCTAGAATCTAGATCGCTTTGCTATTAGAATCAAGATCATTTTGTTTCGACAAGCTAAACATGTACTTTTAAATGCTAAACTATTTTTGTTGACGGAATTTGTTATTGACTTCGTCGAATCTGTGATTTCCTACGTGTCACATCGAGCGCAGTCGAGATGATGGTAGGAATTCCATAATATTAAAGAAACAATAGTCTAGACAAGTTTTAGTAAATTCTTAATATCACGCTATCGGAATGTGTAGTTGTGATGTTGTATCTTTGCATAACATATTTTATTACCAATTACTTCTCGATAGATACTGAATCAAGTTCAGGACACTCGAAGTGACAAATGTAAATCCTTAAAACAAATACTCTTGAAGCCAGCAGAAAACGACTCATTTTACTATTCTCCTTTTGAAGAACGACTCAATGTCATTTCGCACGGGATTGGTGTGATTTTGGGAATTGTAGCGTTGGTTTTTTTGGTGATTCATGCCTCTCAAAACGGTACTGCTTCACATATTGTGAGCTTTAGTATTTACGGCGCCAGTATGATTATTTTGTACCTTGCTTCTACTTTATACCATTTGGCAAAAAAACCAAAAGCTCGGAAACGTCTTCGTATTTTTGATCACGCTGCCATTTATGTCTTAATTGCAGGTACGTATACGCCTTTTACATTAGTAACCTTAAATGGTGTTGTTGGTTGGACCATTTTTGGACTTGTATGGGGATTTGCTTTGACAGGAATTATCTTAAAGCTCTTCTACACAGGGAAATTTGACAAACTCTCTACCTTCATGTATGTCGCGATGGGTTGGCTGATTATTTTCGCCATCAAACCACTGATTGAAAACTTTTCAAGCGACGGATTATTTTGGTTACTCGCTGGCGGAATTGCCTATACTATTGGCGCAGTATTGTACAGCTTTCAACAACTTCCTTTAAACCATGCTATTTTCCACGTCTTTGTACTTACTGGAAGTGCTTTTCACTTTGTGAGTGTGTATTCGTATGTGTTGCCTAAAGTATAATTGTATAAGAAATGACATTCGCTTATATTCTCTTTTTCGGAGTTTCAAATAGTTACGCTTGTAAAAAAACTGTTATTTACTTGATTCATATTAAATTTCCTTCTTAAAAAATCGTTACTATAAACACCTAATGTTGTAGTCATTTGAAAACTTACTGCATTACTACAACAGGTTATTGGATACGTTTATAT
>JBCCLS010000336.1:0-4633 GCA_039026835.1 Bacteroidota bacterium
GCATTGTAAAAAACTATTCTGTAAACAATTTAATATCAGTTACTTAACCCAATAACAAAAGCTATTAGCACTGTAAAACGAAAGCCTTTATCATTCATTTTGGGAAATACAAAGTATACATTCGTATTAAGAAAAAGAAATAAACACACAAATTTTAATCTATGAGTTCAAATCGAGTCTATATTTTTGACACTACTTTGCGAGATGGAGAGCAAGTCCCAGGTTGTAAACTTAACACAGAGGAAAAGCTTATGATCGCTGCTAAATTAGACATTTTAGGAGTAGATGTAATCGAAGCAGGATTCCCTGTGTCAAGTCCAGGAGATTTCCAATCAGTGGAAGCGATTGCTAAACTAGTAAAAAATGCTACTGTTTGCGGATTAACAAGAGCCGTAAAAAATGATATAAAAGTGGCTGCAGAAGCCTTAACGTATGCCAAACGTCCACGAATCCACACAGGAATTGGAACGTCAGAATCCCACATGAAATACAAATTTAAAGCCACACCCGAGCAAATCATTGAACGCGCTGTGGCTGCGGTAAAATATGCCAAATCATTTGTAGAAGATGTAGAATTTTATGCTGAAGATGCTGGACGAAGCGACAATGCCTTTTTAGCAAAAGTATGCGAAGAAGTCATCAAAGCAGGTGCCACTGTACTAAATATTCCAGATACTACAGGATATTGTTTGCCTGAAGAGTACGGACAAAAAATTAAATATTTAAAAGAAAACGTAACTGGAATTCACAAAGCAATTCTTTCCTGTCATTGTCATAATGATTTAGGATTGGCAACAGCAAACTCTATTTCAGGTGTGATGAATGGTGCGCGACAAATAGAATGTACCATCAACGGAATTGGAGAACGCGCCGGAAATACATCGTTGGAAGAAGTAACGATGATTTTAAAGCAACATCCATACTTAAACTTAGATACCAACATCAACTCACGCATGCTCACAGAAATGAGTCAATTGGTTTCGGAAACCATGGGAATGCCTGTGCAGCCTAACAAAGCTATTGTAGGAACAAACGCGTTTGCGCACAGTTCAGGAATCCACCAAGATGGTGTTATCAAAAATAGAGAAACCTACGAAATCATGGATCCAAAAGATGTCGGTGCCGAAACTTCATCTATTGTGTTAACCGCAAGAAGTGGACGCGCAGCATTGGCATATCGTGCTAAAAATGTTGGATACAATTTAACAAAACGTGAATTGGATTCTGTGTACAGCGAATTCTTAAATTTTGCAGACAAACACAAAGAAGTGACAGACACAGACATTCATCATATTATCAAATTGAGTACAGTTGCGAAAAGAATGTACGCATAAATGAAGCCCTAAATTGAACGAATTATGAAGAAGACATTATTTGACAAAGTTTGGGATTCACATGTGGTAGACAGCATTCCTAACGGTCCGCAAATCTTGTATATTGACAAGCATTTAATTCATGAAGTCACAAGTCCGCAAGCATTCAACGAATTAAAACGACGAAACATTCCGGTTTTCAGACCCAAACAAATTGTAGCAACTGCGGATCACAATACACCAACTGTAGATCAGCATTTGCCTGTAAAAGATGCATTATCGCGCAACCAACTACAACAACTACAACAAAACTGCGATGAGCACAATATTGAATTATTTGCTTTAGGACATCAACACAACGGCATCGTACACGTAATGGCGCCTGAATTAGGTATCACGCAACCTGGAATGACATTAGTTTGTGGTGACAGTCATACCTCAACGCACGGTGCTTTTGGCGCCATTGCTTTCGGTATCGGAACCAGTCAAGTAGCACAAGTATTTGCGAGTCAATCGGTATTGATGACAAAACCCAAAAAGATGCGCATCACAGTCAATGGCAAATTGCGACAAAATGTATTGCCAAAAGATGTCATTTTATATATCATTTCACAACTAGGAACCGATAGCGGAACCGAGCATTTTATTGAATTTGCAGGTGAAGTATTCGAAAACATGTCTATGGAAGGTCGTATGACAGTTTGTAATATGAGTATTGAGATGGGTGCTCGTGGCGGAATGATCGCTCCGGATGAAACCACATTTGCTTATATAAAAGGACGAAAGTATGCGCCACAAGGGGAAGATTTTGACAAAAGAGTCGCTTTTTGGAAAACCTTACCAACGGAAGCTGGAGCAGCCTTTGATAAAGAATATTTCTTTGATGCTGCTGACATTTCTCCGATGATTACTTTTGGCACCAATCCAGGAATGGGAATTTCTTTAAAGGAACACATTCCATCTGCGGATGATGTCAACCTAGAAAAATCATTAAAATATATGAACTTCGAAAAAGGTGCATCGCTCATTGGACAACAAGTAAACTACGTATTTATAGGAAGCTGTACCAATTCGCGTATCGAAGATTTCAGAGTTGCAGCCAATTATGTAAGAGGCAAACAAAAAGCACCAAACATCAATGCGTGGTTAGTACCTGGTTCGCAATTGGTGGTAAAACAAATCAAAGAAGAAGGCTTGGACACCATCTTTGAAGCAGCAGGTTTCAAGCTACGTCAACCAGGCTGTTCGGCATGTTTGGCAATGAATGATGATAAAATTCCTGATGGTGAATACTGCGTTTCCACCTCAAATAGAAACTTTGAAGGTCGCCAAGGACAAGGCGCACGTACACTCTTGGCAAGTCCATTAGTTGCGGCTGCCACTGCTATTGCAGGAAAAATTGTAGATGTTAACGTTCCAATCCTAGAAGAATTGAAGTTATGAGTACATTCAACACATTTACGTCTACAGCGTATCCATTACCTGTAGAAAATATAGATACAGATCAAATTATTCCTGCACGTTTTTTAAAAGCGACAAGCAGAGAAGGATTTGGTGAAAATTTATTCAGAGATTGGCGTTTTCACAAAGATGAATCTGTCAATACTGAATTCGTTTTAAATCAAGAACACTATTCAGGTTCTATTTTAGTAGCTGGACATAATTTTGGCTGCGGATCAAGTCGTGAACATGCGGCTTGGGCATTAAAAGACTTCGGTTTCAACGTAATTGTTTCAAGTTTCTTTGCAGATATTTTTAAAGGAAATGCATTGAACAATCATGTATTGCCGATTCAAGTAACACCAGAGTTTCTAGCGAAGCTTTTACAAGCCATTCAAGACGAACCCAACACTGAAATTGAAGTCAATTTAGAAGCACAAACCATTGCTTTTAGCGAAGAAAGCACTTCATTTGACATCAACCCTTATAAAAAAATGTGCTTGCAAAAAGGATATGACGACATTGACTTTTTGGTGAGTAATTTATCAAAAATTGAAGCATTTGAACAACAACATATATATTAGACACCACATATTATGAACTTACACATTGCAGTCCTTTCAGGCGATGGAATTGGTCCAGAAGTGACCGATCAATCCATAAAAATATTAACTGCGATTGCAGCAAAATATAAACATACATTCACCTTTGAAAATGCATTGGTTGGTGCCATTGCAATTGATGAAACTGGAAATCCGTTACCGCAAAAAACTTTAGACTTATGTTTAGACGCAGATGCGGTTTTATTCGGTGCGATAGGTGATCCAAAATACGACAACAATCCCGAAGCAAAAGTACGTCCGGAGCAAGGATTGTTAGCATTGCGCAAATCGTTGGGATTGTTTGCCAACATTCGTCCAGTAAAGGCATATGACACCTTATTGGACAAATCGCCCTTAAAAAAAGACATTATAAAAAATACAGATATTGCCATTTATCGTGAATTGACAGGCGGTATTTATTTTGGGGAGAAAACGCTCAGCGAAGATGGAACTGCTGCTTCCGACCTGTGTTCGTACAGCAAAGAAGAAATTGAGCGTGTAGCGCATTTTGCGTTTAAAGCAGCTCAGGGCAGAAGAAAAAAATTAACCTTAGTAGACAAAGCCAATGTACTCGAAACTTCGCGTTTGTGGAGAAAAGTAGTCACAGCGATGGCTTCACAATATCCAGACGTAACACTCGACTTTTTATTTGTAGACAACGCTGCCATGCAAATGGTACTCAATCCAAGTCAATTTGATGTGATTTTGACAGAAAACATGTTTGGTGACATCATTTCTGACGAAGCCAGTGTCATTGGCGGATCTATTGGATTGTTGGCTTCTGCTTCGGTTGGGGATAAGTATGCGCTGTTTGAGCCAATTCACGGTTCGTATCCACAAGCTACCGGAAAAGGCATTGCCAATCCGATTGCTTCTATCCTATCAGCTGCGATGCTGTTAGATCATTTTGGATTAGCAGAAGAAGCGGAAACTATCCGTGAAGCTATAGAACGCGCAATTGAACTTGAAATTTGCACACCTGATCTCAATGCAAACGGAGGATATTCAACCCAAAACGTAGGTACATTTATTGAAGAATTTATTGAAAATGTAGATGCCTTGCACATCAACTCGGGTAATATTCGAGTTGGACAATCTACCATTATTTAGTGTTTTAGAGTGCTAACATTCCCTTTCGCCATGCTAGAAAGGGGATGTTTTCCATGAAGCTATTTCCTAAAGTAAGAGAAAGATTTTCTATTTTTGTATAAATACCAAGTTGATAATGAATATTCAAGCAGAGAAAATAGCACTAGTGAAGTTATTGTTAGACACTAA
>JBCCLS010000337.1:0-4620 GCA_039026835.1 Bacteroidota bacterium
AAAACCCAACACCTAACACCTAGTTAAAACCACTTTCTAGTAAATAATTTTGTTAGGGTTTTTGGACTGAGTGTGACGATGAATCGGATGCGTTGGTCAAAACCTGGCTGTGCAATTTCCCAGCCGTTATTGGAGTGAACAGGGAAGTACAGTTCAAAGAAGTCTGGAACTAAGTTGAAACGAATTCCCGAGTCGTAGACGAATCGTGTGCTCGAACCGTTGTCTTTGATGAATCCGATGTCGCCGTACGCTTCAATCCATTTCCAAATACTATAACTCGCATTCGCAGTTCCAATCCAGTCGTTAGAGAACGGATTTGGTAGTTTTGATTTAAATCCACCTTCGGCCACAATGATCTGCTGACTGAATAATCCTGTATCTTCTGATCGACCGTAGTAGTTGTAATCAAAAAGGTAATCGGTAGGTCTATCTAGCGCAAAGCTGAAAAAATCTGAGTTGGTATCATTGAAAAGAAACTTCCCAAAGAAGAAACGCAAATTCAACTGTCGGTTGTCTTGAAAGAGTTTTCTATAATCTAAATTGAAGGCAATTTTGGCAAATCGTTTGGAGATTTGGAAATCTGTAAACCAAACCATATGACGAATTGGATCGGGATTTGAATACACATAACGCGCATTGAACACACTGTAATCCGGTTCGTCATTATCCGTTGCCAATGTAGGTATTTCTGATTGTTCACGTTGCACGATAACGTAGCGCAAATCAATGAACTCCTTTTGATTGGATCGGAAATCAGGATCTCTAAAACCAAATGTAATTTTCGGCACAAAACGCGTATATGCTAAATCTTCTGCATAGTTAAAGTAGTTTCCAGCTACGGTATATCGTATAAAATAAATGTCGCTATTTGGACTTTCAATATCTTGGCGATACGAAACACTACCAGAACCTACCAATTGCTTGGAACGCAATCCGTACGAAGGTTTTAAATCATATAAGAGACGTTTGGTTAAGAATACTTTGTTGTATAAACGCATTCCTGGCGTAAATCCGTCATATAAATTGAATCGTGCCACAGGCACAAAGAATATCTGATCGTAGTGTGGATTTTCCGCATCTTTGAAAAAGGTTAAGCGTAATTTTTTGTTGTTGGCAAAGAATCCATTGAGCGATTTCCAATTGTCGCGCTGATTGAATTCTGGAATGATTTTATCGTAATTTAATACCAAACGATCAATGCTATCGCGCGGAATAGTGACTGTTTTCTTTTTACCGACATCAGTTACCCAATATTTAGAAACTACCGAATCTTCTTTGATTCCGTACAACGAAATAGGGAAGTTGCCATCGTATTTGTTTTTGATAGTGACACGAAGTGAATCTTCTAGCTTTTCTACTTTTTTGATTTTGTAATCGATTCGTTTTCTGGAATCTACATAGTTTTCAAAATACCAATCGATGTCTTTAGGTGCTTTGGATTTGAGTAAATTTTCAAATTCATTACGTGTCGATTTTTTTAGACGATTGTTTGCGTAATATTCTTTGACAAAATCGTCAATGACAGTATCATCAAAGTAGGATTTTAAGTATTTCAATCCAACACCAGCTTTGTATTTGTTGGCAATATTGTTGTTGAACTTTGTTAGCGAATCTTTTGATGTGTTTAATGGTTGATCAATGTTTTTGCGCGCCATCAACATAAACAAAAATGGATATTGGTCGTTAAAGTTGAGTTTGGCAAATTCGTAGGAACGAATTCCCCACACTTTCGACAATCCACCCACAAGTTTCATATCCGGATAATACGTTTCCGCATAGGTCATCATCATGTAGATTTCAATTGCATCTGAAATCCACTTTTCCGTACGTGTGTCCATCCACATAGATTCTTCTAGATTTCTCTCTAGAATCGCCTTTAAGATTTTGATTTCGTATTGAAATGCATCCGAAAACGGTCGGATAAATGATGGTAATTGTCCCAAACCGTATACAGGATTTTTTTTGTTGTCAATTTCAGAAACCAACATATTTTCTCTTGGAAACGCTCCCAGATTGTCATAAATAAATTGCACCACTTTATCTACGGCGATGGCTTGTTCTTTTTCACTCAAGCGATATGGATCAATGTCTGTGATGATATTTACTTTATCGGTCTGAAAGGTTATAAATTTCGAGTTTTGACGTAACAAAATGGTAATGTCTGTGATATCATTTCCCGTAAGCTGCACCATTCCGTTTGCTTCACTTGTTAGAGCATCAGCACTGGAAATGACTTCAAATTTTTCTGGAAAGTTGAGCGTAATCGTTTGATCAGCTTGTTCTGTGTATAAATCGTCTAGATTTTTATTGCTATACAATTTCCAACCATTGCGATATGCCGCAGGTGTCATGTACCAATAGCGCAGACTGTAATCTCCATTTTTGGCAAAACCATATTTGGTAAATTCGTCATACGGTAACTTTACATCGTAGCTTAAATCTAAAGTAATAACTTCATTTGGCGCTAGAGGCTGATTGAGCGTTAGCTTGATAATATCTACTTGTTTTTCTAAACGTTCCCAATCTACCGAAATACCATTTGCCTGAATAGCGTTAACAGCTGTGTATCCACGCTTCTTTTTTGGTGCTAAGTGGAAGTTTCTACGAAATTCTTCAGAGAAACGCTTAGCCAATGGCGTATCTTTTCCAGAAAAACCATGACTCCAATCGTTAAGATAGATTTCTGAAAGTGATATACCAGTTTCGTTCGTGTAGGTTATTTTTTGAACTACATTTAATATATTGGTATCTGTTTGCAACGTTGCTGTTACTGTGTTTTTATGCTGTCCGAAAGCAGTAACACTCAGAAATAATAGTAGATATAGTTCGAAATGGGTACGTAGTGTATTCAATTATCTTTTTATAAATTTTTTAGTTTCTGTAAAATTATCAATCTGTAAATAGTAAATACCTTTTGGCAGATTTGAAACATTGATACTAGTTATATCGTTATTTTTCACCTTACCTTGCATCAAGTTTCGTGCTAAAACGTCGTAAATTACATATTCATTGTTTGTTTGTGTAGAATTTAACACAAATGCGAGTTCATTATCGGTAATATTTCCTCGTACAAACTGAAATGTACTATTAGCAGAAAATTGATCAGTATTTAGTAATTGTTCATTGGTTTCTAATTCCATTACAACAGGCAAATGATCGCTCATATCATGCAATGCTGTACGAAGTGCTTGCGAATAACTGATTCCTGAACCAGGAACTTCTGCACAGTCAGACGATCTTATGGAACGATTGAAACAGTTTGGGTTCACGTTGTTTCCATACGATTTATACGAGTTTGGTACATAGTATAAATCGGTGTTGGTTAAAATATTTTCGGAAGTCAGAATAAAATCAAAACGATCGTCAAATCCGCCCGAAGCACCGCCCAATCCACCTTGCGTACGTGTTGATTGTGTAAATGTATCTAAAAATGCACTATTGGTATGCCAATCGCCCAAACGATTGATAGGATCTGCAAAGGTGATCACGTTTGTTGGATCAATAAGTTTTTGGAAGGTGATGTCATTACTTGTGTAAAGATTTAAATCTCCTGCAAAAATGGCTTTGCTATTTGGATCCATGAGCGACATATAATTGACCAATTCTTCCACCATTAAAAAGCGTCTTAATTCATCTTGTGGTGAATTTCCAGCTTTTAAATGTCCCACAAACACTTCCAATATCAACGGATTGGTTGCTTGGTTGACAGTATTTAATTTTAGGGTGTATCTATTAATGTCGCGCAATGTGGTTGTAATGATGTCTTGACTTTCCAATATAAATTTAGAACTATCGTAATAGATTAAATTTTGCAACAAATTGTTATCACTTCCTAAATCATCTGATGTGTTATTAAAATAGGTTGCTTGTGCATAATCTGGATTGATCATTTGCAAGCGATTTAGAACGAGTCCTGCACCAAACGCATCATTTAATTCACATACCATAAATAAATCTGGTTGATAATCTGTAATGATCACTTCTAATTCATCCAAACGATCTAGTGATAATTCGGGGAAATTTAGCAGATTATAAAACATCGTTTTGATGTTTGTCTGTGCACTTGTTTGTTGAAATCCAAAGCCTAGCAAGCAAAGGATGATAAGTATTTTTCTTTTCATTTTTTTCTTTTTCGGGGAGTTTACACTAACTAAACAATAAAATAAAACTAATAATTCGTTTCTATTGTGTATATACTTCGTCAAAAAATAAAACCGTAGCTACGGCTATGCTTGTATTTTGTGTCTCGTCTATACACACTATAATTCAAATTATTTTAGCTTCATTTTATAATTTATTTAGTGTTTTTATTATTCTACAAAACTTCGGTTAGAAGTTAGGACTTAGGTTGTATTTTCTATAGAATTCATCTAATATACTGAGGACTTCTTCTTCATTGTCTACAATGTGAATAAGGTCTAAATCTTTGGGACTGATGTTTGAAAATTTGTCTAGAAGTGTGGCTTTTACCCAATCCATCAATCCAGTCCAAAATTCTGTTCCAACAAGTATGATAGGGAATTTGTCAATTTTTTTTGTTTGAATGAGTGTAATCGCTTCAAAAAGTTCGTCCAACGTTCCAAATCCGCCAGGCATAACTACAAATCCTTGCGAATATTT
>JBCCLS010000338.1:0-4609 GCA_039026835.1 Bacteroidota bacterium
AAAACCTGAGAAGCCAGAAAAAACTATTTACATTCCACAGCGTGTATCAATGTTGGAACTTGGGTTTGCACCTTCTTTCTATCAATTTATTGATACCATTTTAAAAGTGTCTTTAAGTATTAAATTTACGAGAGAAGGTTCTTCTTCGTATCAGTACCAACGTAACTCAGAAAGTACTGATAAAAGCGCTAGCTTTAGCTGGAGACGAGGAATCAAAACTAATAAAACGGTCACTACTACACAGGTAAACGCCGGATTCTCTCAAAAGTATAGTTATTCCGCAGAAGGTTCTAGTTTGTTACAAACGAAGCTTGTTCCAATTCCGCCACCAGCGGCATTAGAGGAGCGTATTCAACAACAAATGGCAATTGCTAGAGAAGAAGCAGAAAACGACTAACCGATGGGTAGAATCACCAGAGAAATACAAAATGCACCCTTACCCGAGATGATCAAGTCTCTGGGTATAGGGATTGCAGAAGCACAACGCGCTTTGGACAAAGTTTCTATGGATTTGGCAAAGGAACTTGTAAATACCAAAATAGAAATGGGCGATGCTGAATATAGCTTACTCGCTTTAGGTTTTACACCCACATTCTACCAATTTGTAGATACTGTTTTTGAGTGTAAAATGTCTGTCTCTATGATGGAATCAAGAGAATTTGGAGCATCCGTATCAGTAAGTGGTGGATTTAATGTCGGATTTGCGGCCATGAGTGCTTCCGTTTCAGCTAGCTATTCACAAAAATACCAGTATTCTGCGGAAGCGAGTTCTTTAGTCCGAACCAAACTAGTCACTGTTCCAAATCCACCAGCATTTGAACAACGCTTGCAAGTGTTGATTGAAAACGAGTTGGAAAGCAGAAGAGGAAATACAAATTCTAATACCAGTTCATAAAGATGGCAAAACATTGGAAAAGCTTTGTTAAAAAGGAAAAAACACCCAAAGAAGAGAACGAAGATGTGGCTAAAATAGCTTCATTACTCTCGCCTGAGGGCAAAAAATCTGACAAATCACTAGAAGATGTTGCCGAATATAATTCGAGTTTAAAGTCGTTGATTGAAGAGCAAAAACAGCTCGAAAATCAAATGGCTGAACTCACTGGTAAGAAGAAAGAATCAAATACCGATAAACGATATCAGCATGACATAAAATCAATTGACCAGAAAAAGAAAGAAGAAGCTGCCGAAGCAGAAAGACTGAAGAAACGAAAAGAAAGTCATCGCAAAAAAGAAGACGAACGTTGGGATATTACCTCCAATCTTTCAAAGAAAAAAAGAAAAGAAAGTACTAATGTTCCTCCGATTGCCAAAAAAGCGAAAACACAAACAGATTTCATTCAGAAAAAGAAACCTGCTTCACAGGCTGTTCGCATGCTAAAAGCATCACAAAGACCAGCCAGCTCCATTGTTTCAAAAACTCAGAAAAAGGCAACGAACTTGCTTCAATTTGGACAAAAAATCCAAAAAACGCAACTTCAACAAGGAAAGCGTAAAAAAGCAACTAAAAAAGAAGTTGACACACGTATTGAAGCTATCAACACTCGATCATCAAATAAAAAACCAATAGATGATTTTACAAAGCGACCGAAAAAATCCGTAGCTGAGGTTGCAAAAGTAGTATCAAAGAAGCCTAAAACTGAACGGTCATCACAGCAAAAACCAAAGTCAACAACAGCAACAATTGTACAACCAAAAGCACACAAGCCAACAACGCAAAAACCAAAAAGGCATACAGAAACATTCGTACAAAATAAAGGCAAAGCTAGCAGAAAAAAATCTCCGTCACAGCAAAAGAAAGCTGCTAAAACTCTAGTAAATACAGTAAAAAAAGGAGCAAAAAAACTAGATTCATTTGTCAATACTACGGCTCAAAAGAAAGAAGTGCAAACAGTACAATCAGTTGTCAAGAAAGCATCTACAGCGATTGATACTTTTGGTAAAGTAACCAACAATGTATCAAAAGTAAACGATACTTTTCAAACCGTACGACACAAAGGAAATGAGCTGCAATCCGGTTTGAATAAAATCAACAGTGTTGTACAATCATCCAAATTGAAATCATTACAAAAAAAGGTTTCCAAAGGCACAGGTTTACTCAACATAGTGGGTTCAAAACTCAACAAGGTAGATTCATTATTCAACACTGCCAACAAACGTTTAGAGAAAACCAATACCGTGATGAATGTGTTTGATAAAAAGTTGAAAGCTGTTGATTTTATTAGTGGAATGGACACCAAAACGAAGCACACTTTCGATTTTGATTTTATGCAACAACAAATAAAAAAAGAAGAAACTACAAACTTTGCAGTCGATGATAATACACTCAATGTAGATTTCAATACCATCAAAAATATCAAGAAAGATATTGATACTTTGAAAAACGTGAAAAAGCAAAAAGATAGTTTCGCATTCTAAAAATATACTTATGAGTACATCAAATAATGCATTAACGCTAAAACAAATTTTATTGGGCATTTCCGATAGTTTGAACGAAGCGCAAAATCATCTGAGGAATGTAAAACCTTATGATGAATTTGGACGACCAAATACCTTGTATACCTTACCATACTTGGATTTTAATTTACAGGTAGAAGCCGAATTTGAAAAGGAAACCTCCACAGAAGTACCCGAGACAGCAGGGAAAACTACGGTTGCCATGGCGCAAGCCTATCAAAAAGGGTATGCAAAAGCATTGGCTTTTAAACCTGTAGTAAATTCAAATACAGATACCAAAGAAACGAATAAAGTTACGAGTACCATTTCCGGGCGCTTTATTGCTGTAGTGCCTAATGAAGGGTTGCCGCAAATGATCATCAATGCGACACCAAAAGCTACTAACAATATTCATACGTTTGATATTGATGTGGATGTTTTTAACGCTGCAGGCGAAAAAATCTCTGATGCGTTGGTGGAGTTTAATTACAACGAGGAAAAAACCAACTTACTCAATCCAAGTGCAACGTTGAATCACAACACGTCCTTTGTCACTACAAGTGAAATAAGAACTGATGCAAATGGAAAAGCTAAAACACAGGTAAAAGTGGACGCCATCGATTTTGCAAATGGTCATATTTTAATCATAGAAGTTAATGTTGGAAACGTACTCACAAAAATTTCAATACAAAAATAATCATGGCAGTTAATATACAACGTATTCAATTTAAGCATCTACTACATGATGAATCTGATAAAGCTGCAAAATCAGTAAAGGTACAGATTCAGTTTTACAACGTGAATACAAAATCGTGGTTGCCACTTACAGATGCTGTGACAATCACTAAAGGACAGTTAGCACATACAGTGACCATTCCATCCAGAATTTCGACAAAAAACCAAACAATTCGTGTGGTACGTGAAGTGCTGAAATCTGGAGGAACACCTTCATTCAGAATTATAAAAGCAAATACACAATCGCCGACAGAAGTGATTGCGACTACTTTTATTGCTCTTATTGGCTCTGAGACAGAACTTACAATTGATTTTGGAAAAAGCTGGTTGCTCAATTCAAAAGAATATGTAATTAAAGACGATTATATTGTCATTGCTTCCCAAGTACCGATGTTTCAACTGACAAGTGCCATCCGTACTATGGAAATTGAGAAAGACAATGCCGTTGCACAAGTTGCGGGACTCAATACAACCATCGCTTCCTTGTCAGATACACAAACGGCACTACAAACACAACTTACGAGTGCTCAAAATGATCTGGAAACGCAGAACCAACAAGTAGCCGATTTGAGTAGCAATTTGCAAACCATTACAGCAAACTTAGCCAATGAACAAGAACTGAGACAATCCTTGGAAACGCAGTTAGCCGAACAAAGTGCCCAGATGGAAGCTATGGAGGTTTCCACAGGTGATGTAAGTGCTGTCATGATTGAACGCGACAATGCCTTAGCACAAGTTTCTGGATTGAATGAAACCATTTCTTCCCTATCGGATGAGCGTGCTGTATTACAAGATCAGCTTGCCAATGCGCAGAATGATATGGAAACACAAACTCAGGAAGTTGCAAGTTTAAATACCAATTTACAAGCAGTTACGGCAGATTTGAGCAATGAGCGTGAATTGAGAGCATCACTTGAAGCCGAAAAGGCAAATTTGGAAACTCAATTGAGCGAACAACGCGATCAAATAGAAGCCATCGAAGTTGTGAATGTAGGCAATAGCAATTTGCAAGAACAAGTGGCAGATATTACCACACAAAGAGACGATTTGCTACAACAAGTTTCTGCCATTACAGTGACCAACAATAATTTGCAACAAGAAGTATCAAACTTAACCATTGAGCGCGATAATTTGGAACTTGAAAAAGTATCTTTCTTAGCTAGTATTTCACAATTGCAAGCGTCTGTACAACAAGAAAAAGATACCATCAAAGTGAAAGATGCAGAAATAAAAGCCAAGCAAGATCGTATCAAAGATTTAGAAAAAGACAATAGCAAGCTACAACAAGATTTGGCTGAAGCACAAGATTTTTCAGTAACAGATCACCCAAATAAATTATCAGAAAACAAAGTGTACAGTAGCATTTTAAAATATGTGATAAAGGCAGATGAAGAGCGGAGAAATTCAAAATACAAACTGTCTAATAATTCTTTAAACATAA
>JBCCLS010000339.1:0-4588 GCA_039026835.1 Bacteroidota bacterium
CCAAGCCTTTTATAAACATATAAACGAATCTTAGCGTGTCTTCTTTTTGTTTAAAAATGCTTGAATTCATTCTGGGACGTACTTCTATTTTCATACCTGAGATTGTGCAACAAATTACGAAAACCGAAGTACGTCCCAGAATGAATTCAAGCATTTTTAAACAAAAAGAAGACACGCTAAGATTCGTTTATATGTTTATAAAAGGCTTGGCCTTTATAGCTGTTGGAATCTATTTGTATCTACGCTATCCAAATAAAAATTCAGCTGAAATAGAAGAATAAGCCATGAAATCATATATTACCTTTCTCAAAAATAGCTGGACATTACGAGCCGTTTTATGCGTAACAATACTGTACACACTAGCTACTTTTATAGTTGAAGGCACATTCAGTATCTCGGACGTGTTTATTACGCTTTTTTGTGCTTTGTATGTGGTTTGGGGATTTATGACGCCACCAAAAAAAAGTCAGTAATAAATTGTATTTTTATATAGCATTGTAATTCTTGAAAGAAGATCGTTTCGAGCTACGATGTATACTTTAAAAATTACTGTATGAAAAAATCATTTCACCTTCTGTATATCTTACTATTTTCCTGTTCTTTTTGTGTACATGCACAAGTGACTATCATCAAAAAAGAAGCAACTTGGCAACTTTTAGTTGATGGACAACCCTTTTCTGTGAAAGGCGCAACATTTGGACATGAAAATGATGTTGCAAACTATGATACCTATTTCAAAGATTTACAACAACTAGGCGTCAATACACTTCGTACATGGGCAACAGGCAAAAACACAAAAGCTTTCTTAGATGCAGCCGAAAAATACAACATCAAAGTAATGGTGGGCATTTGGATGCGTCATGGACGTCCAGGCATGGAAGATGACGATAGTTTCAACTACTTAAAAGATTCACAAGGTATGGAAGACATGTATAATATTGCCATACAAGTGGTAGAAAACTATAAAAGTCATCCTGCTGTATTGGCGTGGGGCGTCGGAAACGAAGTATACCTCAACATGGCAACCGATGCCGAAAAAGAAGCCTATTCCAAATTCTTGGAACGTGTGTGCAGCAATATCAAAAAAATAGATAAAAATCATCCGATTAGCTCAACAGAGGCTTGGACTTTTGGACTGGATTGGTGGCAAAAATATGTGCCGTCCATTGATATATATGGCTTAAATTGTTATGGTGCTGGCGCGAATTTTCTCCAAGAAGAATTACAAAAAAGAAACATTGA
The DNA here is from genome assembly GCA_039026835.1 of Bacteroidota bacterium. Classification (GTDB taxonomy): domain Bacteria; phylum Bacteroidota; class Bacteroidia; order Flavobacteriales; family Flavobacteriaceae; genus Kordia. Next base: position 1,243 of record JBCCLS010000339.1, read on the forward strand.
CAAACCCTATGTCATTACCGAATTTAATGTGACGGGCGAATGGGATATTGAAAATTTAAAAAACGGTGTCAAAGTAGAACCTTCAGACGAAGAAAAATACACTGCAATTACTAATGGTTATCGCAATTGGATTCAAACAAAATCACAATGTTTAGGTGTGTATGTATTTCATTATGCTGACGGAAATGATTTTATGTCTCCTTGGTTATTTACACATCATAACGGTTTGTATCGACCAACCTATTGGGGAATTCGCAAAGCGTTTACAGGAAAAGAACCGACCAATCAAATTCCAAAAATTAACACTTTTGACATTTCGGATGAAACATTGCAAGGTGATGCTTGGATTCCAGTCAATTTAGACGTAAGCGATGCTGAGAATGAAACATTGGATATTCGTTTTTATTATAATCAACGATTGGGAAGTCGCAAACGTAGAAACCAAGTCAATACGCTTACACATCGAGGTTCACTGGCAGAAGGATTTGAAATTCAAATTCCTAAAGAGCACGGTCCTGTAAAAATATATGTCAACGTGCAGGATTCCTTCAATAATGTGGGAATTGCAAGTACAGGAATCAACGTGACTGACAAAAAAGCGAAAGATCGAAAATATTTAGTTCCTAAGGTACAAAGTCCGTTTTACGTGTATCAAGACGGAGATGATTTACCATACATTCCAACAGGATATATGGGCAATTACAAAGCAATGAATGTCGATCTTCAACACAAAAAAGAAACACACTCAGGAACACATGCTATCAAAATTGATTACAACGAACGAAGTGGTTGGTATGGACTCGCCTTTGTAGATCCTAAAAATGATTGGGGCGATATTTTGGGTGGATATGATATTGAAAATGCTGCCAAATTTTCCTTTTGGGCAAAAGCAGATCGCGATGGTGTCAAAGCTAAAATTGGTTTTGGGTTGATTGACAAAGACAAACCTTTTCCAGATACTGCGAAAAAATCAAAAGAATTTGAACTCACCACAGAATGGAAAAAGTATACGCTCAAAGTAAAACGAGATGATTTAAGTTGTATCCGTTCAGGTTTGGTGCTTTTTGCAAGTAGCTTCGGTTTTCCACAAAGTATTTACATTGACGATGTGGTTTTTGAATAAAACTTCCGCAAAAAGCTAAAAACTGTGTTAATTGAACGTAATGACTGACAATTTAAAATTAAGGTTTTAGCAGGTTTGGAATATTAAAAAAGGAACACAACGAACCATTTGTACTATATAAAAACTGAAATTGGGACAACTTTCAATGCAGTAGAGAATTGGATATCAATCTACTTTATACTAATTTTAAGCGTATCCAACTGTCATTAAAAACCTAAAAAATGCCAACAAACGAACTTTCCATTCAAGACATGGTTGCACAAATTGACACAACCATCGATCCTGAATTTATGTATGAGTATGAACACACCAAATTTGTGCCCAAAGCTGGAAAAACCTTGCTGATTATGGGACAAACGGTAGAAGGCATTACTGAATATCTGAATCATTTTGGTGAGGAACAAATTCCCGGAGGTTGGGCTGCGTATTGGGCAGTCACGGAATTCGTGGGTGTCACCGATGCGCATACTAATGAAACAAATAGCTCACAACATCATCAAATGTTGGTGGAGCAATTTCCAAATACTGTCCTACAAAGTGCCATGTGGATGGTCGGAAAAGATGGTATTGACAAAAAAGCGAGCGAAGGTCATTACGATCATGTATTACAACAATATAGCAATTGGGTAAAGTCACTCAACCGACCTGTCTATTTGAGAATTGGCTATGAATTTGATGGCATGCACAACGAATTGGAACCTGAAATCTATATAAAAGCTTATCGCCACATTGTAGATTTTTTACGTAACGATGGTGTGAATAACATTGCGTATGTCTGGCATTCTTATGCTTCCAAACCTTATAAGGACTATAAAGTATCCGATTGGTATCCTGGGGACGACTATATAGATTGGGTAGCCATTTCAGTTTTTGGTCATGCGTATGACACTACGTTTGGCAAATACTGTGATGCTGTAATGGAATTCGCGAAAACGCATAAAAAACCCGTCATGATTGCTGAATCAAATCCAATCAAAGGAATTGATCCCAAAGATGCTGCTGCTTGGCAAGATTGGTTTGTAAACTTCTTTTCGTTCTGCTATCAGAAGAATATCAAAGCTATTAGTTTTATCAATGAAAACTGGCAACGACTCGCTATTGATGGCATTGGCGAATGGAAAGATGGACGTTTACACAACAACGATCAAGTGGCCAACGCATGGTTTTTAGAGACCAGTAAAGAGCGATATTTGAAGCAATCAGAATCACTTTTTGAGGAATTGGGATTCTGATACATTGGTAATTTAGTCTAAAAAAAATCGTCCATTAAAAATGATAAAAACCGAAAACTTTGACAAAATAGAAATCACATCTGCGGAAGCATTACGTGAGTGGCTTTTGCAACATCACCAACAAGAAGAAAGTGTTTGGTTAGTTACCTACAAAAAAAGCGAAGCTGGCAAATATGTTTCTCGTGAAAAAGTGTTAGACGAACTAATCTGTTTTGGTTGGATTGATGGCATTCGCCGAAAATTAGACGATACCCGAACCATGCAACTCATTTCGAAACGAAAAGTACAGCATTGGGCAAAATCCTACAAAGACCGAGCTGCGAAATTGATCGAAGAAAACAAAATGCATGAAGCAGGATTTGCTTACATAGAAGCTGGAAAAGCCAGTGGATTATGGAACTTCATGGACGATGTTGATCAGCTAATTGTTCCGAACGATTTAGCCGAAGCCTTATCTAAATTAGAAGGTGCAGCCGATTTCTTCCACGCGATTAACGATTCCAGCAAACGCTTTGTATTGCGATGGATCAAACTAGCAAAAACTACCAAAACCAGAAACAATCGCATTCAAAAAATCGCACAATTGTCAGCCAAAGGTGAAAAGCTTCCGGGAAGTTGATCAAAGGTTTGCAATTGTATAGTACTAATAACAAAACTTCAATACGTCATTACGAGGAAATATGACGAAGTAATCTGTTGCAAGCAAAACACCTAATTTCCTTTGAAACCATTCATACATTGACACATTTTCAAACTAACAAATTGCAATCAAGTACTTCTCGATACAATTTCTCGTCCCTCAAAATCACTCGAAGTGACGGTTGTAAATCGAATTTAAATTTGATACAGAAAGCGTCAAGTTCGAGTGTTTTTTACAGAATGAAATGGAGTAAAAATGTATCGAGAACACTTTGAAACAAATTGATACATTCGTACATTTTCAAATTGATACATTAAAAAACGTCAGTTCGAGTGTTTTTATGGAGTGAAG
>JBCCLS010000340.1:0-4584 GCA_039026835.1 Bacteroidota bacterium
ATATGATTTACAAAAACGATTGGTGAAATTTTCAGCCAATATCATTGTATATGCTTCTAACCTTAAGAAAGATTTTGCATCAGAACATTTACTAAAACAACTGATTCGCTCAGTAACTTCTGCAGCATTAAATTATGGTGAAGCACAATCAGCCGAATCAAAGCGAGATTTTATTCACAAAATGAAATTATGTCTCAAAGAGCTAAGAGAATCACAGGTGAACATGCAGATCATGGAAGAGGCAAATTTAGTTCAAAGAGATAAAGATAAGTTTATGGAAAATCAAAAAGAATGTAGCGAATTGGTTGCTATCTTTACAATAAGTATAAAAACATCAAACAAATCATAAATTGAAAATAAAGATGTAAAATGATAACAAATACACATTTTACATTTCAAAAAAAATGAACAACGAATACTAAAATATAAATGAAAAAGCACAAAATAAATTTCGAAAACAGAAACAAACCACTTTTACATTTTACATTTAGTATTTAAAATTTTACATTTCAAAAAGACTGAACAACAAACACTAAAGTATAAATGAAGAAGTACAAGATAGATTTCGAAAACAGAAACAAAGTACTTTTACATTTAAAATTTAGTATTTAAAATTTTACATTTCATAATGGAATCATACATCATAGACGGAGTCCGAACTCCTATCGCAAAATTCAAAGGTTCACTCGCTACCAAACGCGTGGACGATTTAGGTGCTTTGGTCATCAAAACAGTCACAGATCGCAATCCAAACATTCCCAAAGATGCATACGACGATGTCATCATTGGTTGTGCCAATCAAGCCGGAGAAGACAACCGTAATGTCGCACGAATGTCGTTGTTACTAGCGGGATTGCCACACACAGTCCCTGGCGAAACGGTAAACAGATTGTGTAGCTCAGGACTCTCAGCCATCATTCACGCTAATCGTGCAATCAAAGCGGGCGATGGCGATGTATTCATTGCGGGCGGAGTGGAAAACATGACCCGCGGACCGTACGCGATTGCCAAACCATCCAGTGCTTTCGGAACGGATGCTAAAATGTATGATACCAGTTTTGGATGGCGATTCGTCAATCCGAAAATGCACGAAATGTACGGAACGGACGGCATGGGAATGACTGCGGAAAACCTTGTGGAAAAATACAATATCTCTCGCGAAGATCAAGATGCCTTTGCGTACAGAAGTCAAATGAAAGCTACGAAAGCACAAACATCTGGTCGTTTGGCGAAAGAAATTATTGCGGTAGAAATTCCACAACGCAAAAAAGATCCGATCATTTTCGATCAAGACGAATTCATTAAACCCACGACAACTCCAGAAATCTTAGCCAAACTCAGAGCCGCATTCAAAAAAGAGGGCGGAAGTGTAACAGCAGGAAACGCCTCTGGACTCAACGACGGTGCTGCGGCAACCATCATCGCTTCCGAAGCGGCAGTCAAAAAATACAATCTAAAACCGATGGCGCGCATTGTGAGTTCGGCAGTGGTAGGTGTGGAGCCACGCATCATGGGAATCGGTCCTGTAAACGCCTCCAGCAAAGCGTTGGAAAAAGCAGGATTAACAATGGACGACATGGACATCATCGAACTCAATGAAGCCTTTGCAGCACAAAGTCTAGCCTGCATTCGTGAATGGGGATTGGCGGACGACGACGCGCGAATCAATCCAAATGGAGGTGCCATTGCGATTGGGCATCCACTCGGAGTTACGGGTACGCGCATTGCCTACTCGGCGGCATTGCAATTGCAGGAAACAGGCAAACGATACGCACTCATTACTATGTGTATTGGCGTCGGACAAGGCTATGCCGCGATCATCGAAAATGTAAATAAATAATATAATTTGGGCGTTCCCCAAAGGGTCGCGCTTTCGGCTATATCTTTTTTGAATGTTGTCATTGCGAGACAAATTTGTAATTTGTTGTGGCAATCTGTTTCTTAAGCAGCAGATTACTTTGTCATACTTCCTCGTAATGACGTAGCAAAGCAAAAAAGGATGCCGCCTCAATCGCTAACGCTAACATTCCCACAGAAGTGGGAAACTCTATGAAAAAGTAGTAATGCAATAGTACTGAGATATTAGTAGTGAGTGTTGAGAATGATAAGAAAATCAAAACGTCATTTCGAGTGATTTTCGAAAGAAAATTGTATCGAAAAGTAGTATGAACTAATGAAGTGTACTAGTTTATGTGATTAGTGAACAAACAAATCAACGAATACATAAACAAACGAATCAACAAAAAAAGTTAAGAGCCAGTTAAAAGTTAAAAGTGACGAGTTAAGAGTAAACAAATCAAAAAGTTGACAAATCAACGAATAAACAGACAACGGAGCGCAGCGACCAACACACAACATACAAGAGAAAACAGGAGCGCCAGCGACACACCAACAACCAACAACAAAAAACTAACAACCAAATGATACTACAAAGCTACATCAACGGACAATGGACACAAGGAACTGGAGAAGGTTCCCCAATGTTCGATGCCGTTACGGGAGATACCATCGGATTTGCAACCACAGAAGGTCTCGACATTCCAGCAGCCTTGCACTATGGAAGAACCAAAGGAGGCGAAAAACTTCGCAAAATGACCTTTCAAGAGCGTGGAAACATGCTCAAAAAACTAGCCTTGTATCTCACCAAACGAAAAGAACAATTCTACGAAATCAGTTACAAAACAGGAGCAACAAGAGTAGACAGCTGGATAGATATCGAAGGTGGATTCGGAAACCTATTCGCCAATGCATCCTTACGAAAGTTGTTTCCAAACCAACCATTTCACGTAGAAGGTGATCCAATCGATTTATCACGTGGTGGACGTTTTATGGCACATCATATTCTAGTGCCAAAACGTGGAGTTGCTGTACATATCAATGCATTCAACTTTCCAGTGTGGGGAATGTTAGAAAAATGTGCCGTCAACTGGATGGCGGGAATGGCAGCAGTTGTACTACCAGCACCACAAACAGCATATTTGACAGAAGCAGTAGTAAGAGTCATCGTTGATTCTGGAATCTTACCAGAAGGTGCATTGCAGTTATTAAGTGGAATGACCAAATCAATCCTAGACACGGTAGAGTCACAAGATGTCGTAACCTTTACAGGGTCAGCACATACAGGTCGCATCCTAAAAGCACATCCGAGATTGACACAAGAAGCAGTGCCATTCACCATGGAAGCAGATTCGCTAAACTGTTCTGTGCTCGGAGAAGACGCTGTGCCAGGCACACCAGAATTTGATCTCTTCATCAAAGAAGTCCGTAAAGAAATGACCGTAAAAACAGGTCAAAAATGTACCGCCATCCGTAGAATTGTAGTTCCAGAAAATTTGGTAGAAGATGTACAAATCGCATTAGGAAAACAACTAAGTAAAGTCACCATAGGTGATCCAAGACGCAAAGAAGTCCGCATGGGCGCATTGATTAACAAAACGCAGGTGCAAACGGTAAAAGATCAAGTAGCAAAACTGGCAAAAACCGCAGACATTGTTTATGGAACTTTAGACACCATCGAAGCTGTTGGTGCTGATGGTGAAAAAGGAGCCTTCCTAAGTCCAGTTTTATTGCGTGAAAACGATCCATTCAAAAATAGTGCAGTACACGAAGTAGAAGCTTTTGGTCCAGTGAGTACCATCATGCCATATAAAAACATAGACGAAGCGATCGAACTGGCACAAATGGGGAAAGGTTCCTTAGTCTCTTCTATCTTTACAAATGACGACAAAATCGCCAAAGAATATGTAGTTGGAGCCGCTTCACATCACGGACGTATTTTGGTTGGAAATCGCGATATGGCAAAGCAAAGTACAGGGCACGGTTCACCATTACCATTATTGGTGCATGGAGGTCCGGGACGCGCTGGTGGCGGTGAAGAAATGGGCGGAATGCGAGGCATCAAACATTATATGCAACGTTGTGCCATTCAAGGTTCACCGACGACGATTACAGAAGTTACAGGAATCTATCAGGCGAATGCCAACTATAAAGAAGCAGAGAAACATCCGTTTGCGTATCATTGGGAAGACATCGAAACAGGAATGTCCATGAAAACGCATAAACGAACGGTAACAGATACAGATATCATCAACTTTGCGAATCTTACTTGGGATCATTTCTATGCGCATACAGACATTACTTCGTTAGACGGAAGTATTTTTGAAAAACGTACGGCTCACGGATACTTTATCATATCTGCAGCAGCGGGATTATTCGTCTATCCAAACAAAGGTCCAGTCGCAGCCAATTATGGATTGGAAGAATGTCGTTTCTTACGTCCAATTTATCACAATGATACTATCTATGTACGCTTGACCTGCAAACAAAAAATAGATCGTGATTCCAGAGGAAAAGAATTGCCAAGCGGCATCGTAAAATGGTTTGCGGAGGTATTTGATCAAGATGACGAATTGGTAGCGATTGCTACGATTTTGACAATGGTTCAAAAGAAAAATCCATTTGCAACGATCAATAAAAATACCATTCAGGATTATCTTGGAAAACTAACAGAAGATACCAAACCAGTGTGGGGAAGTATGAGTCCGCAGCAAATGGTAGAGCACTTGGAATATTCTTTACTAGTTG
>JBCCLS010000341.1:0-4582 GCA_039026835.1 Bacteroidota bacterium
ATGTTTTACTTCTTGTAAAAAAGATGCTACAGCAAAGATACAAAGTGCAAATGTTGCAGATGCAGCAAAAAGAGATGCAGCCGCAACAAATTTTGCAGCAATGACGTTTGACAAAACTGAACATGATTTTGGAACGATTAACGAAGGTGATAGAGTAGAGACAGTTTTTAAATTTACAAATACTGGAAATGCACCATTATTAATCTCAAACATCAAAGGAAGTTGTGGATGTACTGTACCAAATGACTGGCCAAGAGATCCAATTGCACCAGGAAAAAGTGGACAATTTACTGTAAAATATAATTCTACAAACAAGCCAAATCTTAAGACAAACACTGTTACTGTTACAGCAAACACTGAAACAGGTAAAGCGCTTGTACGTATCAAAGCTTTTGCAACACCAAATCCTGAGCTACAAGCAAAGAGAGACAAGGCTAATGCAGAGAGAGCGGAAAGAATGAAAAAGCAGCAAGAAGCACAAGCAGCCGCAGCCGCTAAAAATGCAGCAGCAGGTAAAAAATAAGCTGACGAAAACAATTAATCATTTACACTAGAAAGATTGGAACAGATTTTACCGTTATTATTGATGATTGCAGTGTTATATTTTTTAATCATTGCGCCCTCAATAAAGAAACAAAAAAGGGAGAAAAAATTCATGGCCGCTGTCAAACGTGGTGATCGCGTGATTACCAAAAGTGGCATTCATGGAAAAATTGTTGATATCAATGACAGTACTTGTACTATTGAAACAGGTGCAGGAAAAATAAAGTTCGAACGTGCCGCTTTATCAATGGAAGCAAGTACGCGATTGAACAAAAGCAATACTCCAGCAAAAAAGTAACATACGGATTTAGTATATTTAGAAAAGCATCGTGTACGCGATGCTTTTTTTATGGAATTTAGTCTAATTACACCAACTTCTCAAATACCGCTTTGGCATTGGTTTTACTGATAGGAATTTCCTGAGAAGCAATGGTTACCATACGTGCCGATTTTGAAAATGAACTAATGTGTTTGGTGTGAATCATCCAGCTTCTGTGAACACGAATCATGGATGTGTGATGTTGAAAAATACCTTCGTAAAAGTTGAGTTTATGCGATTGTAAATATGCGCCATCTGTGGTTTGAATATGTGTATACGCACCTTCTGCTTTAAAATACAAAATGTTTGAAACTGCAATGATTTTATACGTGTCTTTAAACTTTACCGTAATTGTTTGTACTTCATTGGCTGCCAGATTTGATTTCAATCCTTCGTAATTTAGCGCTTCTTTTTCAGTTTTTATTTGATGAATTATGCGCTCAATAGCAATCGCCAAACGTTCGGGAAGTATGGGTTTTAACAAATAATCCACCGCTGAGGCTTCAAACGCTTTGATAGCGAACTTCTCATAAGCCGTCGTAAAAATGATCTTTGTACGGTGTTTTTTCAAACAATCAATCACATCAAAACCATTTCCGCCAGGCAATTCTATATCCAAAAACACAAAATCAGGTGTGTGTTGTGTAATGTCTCTTTTGGCTTCAGCAACGGTACCAGACACATGCGAAATAGTCAATACATCTTTATATTTGGCCAACAAATTGATCAAAACGCGTTGCGCAAAATATTCATCTTCAATAATTCCAATCGTATACATAAGTAGGATTTATTTCATTAGTGGAATTGTAATGGTCACTTTTGTTCCGTCACTTTCTCCTTGCGTAGTCATCAAATCTTCATACTGATAATACATGTACATATCGTGATGTTTTTTGTACAAATCAAAGCGTTTTTGCACGGAAGAAGTCGCCATATTCAAATGTGCATTTTTTCGGTTTTGTGATAGCAATCCAGAGGCTTTTCTGCCTATTCCGTTATCAGTAATAACACAAGCAATAGACTCTTGCTGTACCAAAAACTGAATGCGTAATTTTTTATCACCTTGTTTGTGAAGCAAACCATGTTTGATGGCATTCTCCACAAACGGTTGTAAAATCATCGCAGGAATCTTATAAAAACGATCCTCCAATTCGCTATCGTCAATTTGATAATCGAGTTGGTTGTTAAAACGTTTCGATTCAATTTTGAGATAGGTTTCCAAAAAGGTAATTTCCTCTTCAAACGTATTAAAAGTTTTGGATGAAAAGTCAATACTCTTCCGGAACAGATTTGAAAAATGAGCCAAATAGGTGTAGGCATCTTCTTTTTTATCGTCTAAAATCAATCCTTGTACTGTATTCAATGCGTTGAAGGTAAAATGTGGATTCATCTGACTAGTGAGGTTTTGTAATTTGGCTTCCGCCAGATTCTTCTCTAAGTCCAATTGCTCTAATTCAAATTGTTGCTTTGCGCGAATTTTTCCAACATACAAACGCAAAATGACGAATACAATACCGAGTAAAGTCAGCAATATCATCGTAAAAAACCACCATGTTTTCCAATACGGTTGCAAAATGTTGAAACGAAACGTTCCTTCATGAATCACAGTCCCATTTTTCAGCGTTTGATATATTACTTCATACGCGGCAGGAGACAAATAACTTAGATAAATAGGATTTTTAACATCTAAAATCGGTTGCCATTTTTTTGCTTCATCATTAATTTTATACCGATAAGTATATGCATCTCTACCTGCAAAATCAGTATTTTTTAAAAAAATCTTGACGGAATTTTCATTGTGTGAAAGCGTTTGAACATTCGCTAATTCTTTGGGCGTTTCATTGATCAAAATACGTTCAATAAAGGTTTTTGCAGTTGTGTTTTGTATGCTATTTTTTTGTAATGAAATTTGAAATAATCCTTTGTTTGTGGTTAGTATACACACATTTTTAAACACTTCAAAGTCTACAACTTTTACATTTTTTATTTGATAAGACACATCTTTGATCAACTCTAATGCACGTGTTTTTTCATTGATACGATACAGTTTGCCTGCTTCTAATACATAAATATCACGCCCTATGTTTTTGATGATTGCATTGTTGCTTTCAAGCGTGGTCAGTTGTTCAAACGTATGTTGTTTTCCGTAAAAAACACCTCGATTCTTTCTAATTGCCCATACAAACGTATTTCCTGCAAGTAAGCGATCTGCGTATAAAATTTTTCCTTCGTAGGTAATTGGGATCAATGTGTCGTTTTTTACAATGTAAGAACCATCGGTAAACGTTGCGTATAATTTAGAATCAAAAGAAGTTACAGCGGCACATCTTTTTTCTCTTACCATTACCTTTTGGGTACTTTGTTCTAAATTTTCAACTTTTTCCAGTCTATACGAATGTCCAACGTAAAAACTTCCTTCATGAAAAGTAATGTCTTTTATAGAGGAAAACTTAAAATTATTCAGTGGTTTTAAAGTGCTATCTATACGAGTGAAATACTGCTCATCACTAATGGCATAGGCTTTATCATTAGTAACAAAGAGATGATTTATTTCCTGGTTGAGTTTCCAGTGGTTACTAAATTGTAATTGGTTGTCTATCTTATAGGCGTATATGTTATTTTCATAATCTGTTACCAACACAGTACTGTCATTCCATCGTTTAATGTATTGAAGATTGTTAGATTTTAATTTTGATTGTTGCTTTTCGTATTTAAAGTTTTCTTGTCCATCCCAATAGTGAATTCCTTGATTTAAGGTGGTGAAAATGTAATTTCCAAAAGTATCAATCATAATTTTAGAAACCTTCATTCCTTGTAGTAATGAAAATTTGGGCACTAACATTCCTTCAATCTCCTTCATGACGATAACTCCGTTATTTGTTCCAAAATAAAGCGACTCTTTAGGACCTTTGTTCATATCATATATTTCGATATTCAGCTCCTTAGGAAATCGTATATGAGTGAGTTCATCACCATTCAATTTGTACAAACCAATACTACGGAATTCCTCATTTTTAAGAAGTACATAAATGGTATTGTCCGCTACCTTAAAAATTTCAGGAATTACAAATTGAAAGCGTTTCTCAGCTATTTTTGCCGTTCTGGTTTTTAAATTGAAATTGTGCAAATGGTGTGCACTGTCTTTATGCTTAAAAAAATAGAGCTGATTTTTGACTTTGACCGTGTTGGTATATGTTCCTACAGAATCAACTAAAATGGATTTTTCTTTGGTATCAAAATCATATTGATACAATTTGCCACTATCTAATTTTACAATTAATTGTGTATCATGCAGCTCGTATTTTGGCAATTTTCCTATAAGTTGATCAGATACATCTATAAAAAAATCAAGAGTATCAGTATCTGGATTTACCACAAAAAACTGCCCGTTTAAGCTGTTACACCAAATTCTGCCATACAAATCTTCTTTTAAATTAAAAAGAGATTGGCTTCGTTGTTTGGGATTTGTATACTGTATAAAATTGATTCCGTCAAAACGATACAAACCAGAATCTGCACAAAACCAATATTGACCTTTAGAATCTTGAAATGCATCATAAAATTCATCATCAGGCAAATTCGTAAGTTCGTCTAGGTTTTTTGTAATGATTTCTTGTGCATGACAACACATTCCCACAAAAAAACAATCCAAAAAAAAGGTTTTATAAAGCGTCTATGCATACAATATTATTACCCAAATCCACTACGTTGAACGCGTTC
>JBCCLS010000342.1:0-4575 GCA_039026835.1 Bacteroidota bacterium
AACTAATACATAATCGTTTTGTGCGAAATCAACTTTGTGGTTGCCAACGCTTCTGCAATTTGTTGTCCGGAATTGCCATCGCCGTATAAATGTTCAGATAATCTACCTTTTTGACTAATTCTTTCTCGAATTGCTTCCTTGATCGCTTCTGTATTGTACGCGACATCAATTACATTTTTTCCGCGTTGACGACGATTTTGACGCGTTCCAATGTTGACGGTTGGTACACCAATAAAGGAACATTCACGAATGCCCACACTCGAATTCCCCACCAAACAATCACTGTTTTTCAACAAATGTAAAAAGTCGTTTGGTTCCATGTTTTTAAAGAAACGAATGTTTTCGGGATTGTAATTTTCACGATAATAGCGAATTCCGTTTGATGTTCCATCCGAACCTGCATCTACATTGGGCCAAAACCAAAACGTTGGGATATTGAGTTCATGAATCGCTTTTAAGGTGCATAACACGTCTTCTCGCGCCGATTGATACCGATTGGTTTCTGGATGTTGCATGACGACAATATATCCGTTAGAAATATCTATATCAGCTCCTACACCGCCGTATTTTTTGATCGGATCAAAATGATAATTGTTATCCTCAAAGACTTCTTTGGCAATATCAATTGACGGACAACCTGTGTTGATGACATATTGAGGATCTTCTCCCAATTTGATAACACGATTGCGCGCATCTTCAGAAGCGACTAAGTGTAAATCTGCCAGTTTGGTATTGGCGTGGCGTACTTTTTCGTCAATATTTCCTGTAACTTCTCCACCTTGAATATGCACCAATGGAATGTTTTGATACGCCGCGGCAATACTGGTTGCAATGGTTTCAAAACGATCTGCAATGGTGATTACAGCGTCAGGTTGTAGGTTGTAGAATACGTTTGAAAGCTCCATCACACCTAAACCTGTAGTTTTTGCCATGGCTGTTGGATTTTCTCCTTCTAGCACCATAAAGACCTTTTCGACGATCTTAAAACCATCTTTTTCAATGACATTTACCGCATTTCCGTAGCGTCCCAATAAGGCAGAACCTGCTACTACCAATTGCAATTCTAAATTTGGATGTTCTTGAATAGCTCTGAGTGCAGTTTTGATTCTACTGTAAGATGGTCGCGCGGTCACTACGGCGCATATTTTTCTTTTTTCCAAGAATTATAATATTTGAGTGAAATTTTTAATAATTAATGGCAAACTCATCACATTTAATGCTATGAGCTGTGCATTTAAAATTAAGAAATTATTTCGTTGTGCATTTTTAAAGTTCGCGGTAAATAAATGAATTCTTTTCATGAATACAAAAGACAAAATGGTCAAAATTGGAATAAACCATCTTATTTCTACATACGAAATGACGATAAGTGACAGTATGAGTGTGTATATCAGTCCAAAAGTGTCAATAGGATTGTTGATAAATGTTTGAATTGACAACTTTCTACGAATCAATTTAAACCCAAATATGATGATATTGAGAATGAAAATAATTCCTAACAATCGCGTAAATGACTTTGCATTGTAGAAAAAGTCGATAAAAAATTCTTTTACCGTGAGTTTTACATCAAACAGCAATCCGCTGATAATTCCTTTGGGAAGTGAGTTTTCACCATTTTTCGCTAAGTATTCGTCAGTATCTTGCCAAGTAACATGACTTCCAAAGGCGATTTTCCCTTCATTGACTTGCAGTTGTGTGTAGTATTGTAGTTGTGCCCAATTGGCAACATATTCTTTATTTTCTTTGGAGTGAAAGGATAGCGTACCATTTTCTTTGAGCGATGGAAAATTTAAAATTCCGATCAATAGTCCACAGGAAACTGCTAAATACATCAGTTTTTTTGCGATTTGTGATTGTTTCCGAAGTACTACAAATAGCAAGAATAGTAACGACGGAATGAACAAAATAGTGAATTTACGCGTCGCCAACATAAGCGCAAGTAATGCTCCTATGTAGATAAAATCTTTGGTTGAAAGTACTTTTTTTAAGAGAATGTATACGATTGCGAGTAGTAATACTGTCAATAATGGATCGTTGATGCCGCCAAACATGGCAATGACGACGATGATTACATTGTATGACGTCAACAATGCGACCGTTTGAAAGTATGCATTGTAATGACCATACATACGTTTTCCGATGTAGTATAAAAGTACCATTGTGGCCAAACCACTTAGTACACTTGTACATTTGAGACTGTACAAAGGAGAAAATCCTAGTTGGTAAAATAGACTGCTAATGAAATTGAAAAGTGTTGAATTTCCTGCTACATTCGCTTCGTAAAATCCTTGATTTAGAAAAACATCATACATTTCTAAAAAGGAATGTTCGTCGCCTCTTGGTTCAGAAGTCAATACAAATTTTTTGAAATTAATGAGAAAGTATAGCGCTAAGAACAGTACAGTAACGACACTATTTATTTTTGTTATGAGTTTCTGTTTAGTGTTCATAGAAACGTTTTATAGCAGCAATTATTTTTTCTACTTCTTCCATGGTCAAGTCATAGTATAGCGGTAAGCGAAGCAAACAATCGGAATATTTTTCTACATTTTCAAGCGTTCTTCCATCGTGCTGATCTGCAAAGAATGTACTTAAGTGTAACGACTGATAGTGAAATACTGCATGTACATCATTGGAACGCAAGTGTTTGATTAGTTTGTTGCGTTCTTCTATATTTTTACAAACCACATAAAAGATATGTCCATTAGAAACGTGATTTTTTGAATTCATCAACTCTACATGCCCTTTTTCATGTAGCGTTTGCAATCCTTCAGCGTATGCCTTCCAAACACGCTTGCGTTTGGATTGTATTTTTTCTAAGTTTTCTAATTGGGCATATAAAAAAGCTGCATTCAATTCTGATGGTAAAAACGATGAACCGATATCGACCCAACCGTATTTGTCAATTTCGCCACGGAAAAACGCAGCTCGATTGGTGCCTTTTTCCCAAATAATTTCAGCTCTAGCTTTAAAATTTTCGTCGTTGATAATGAGCATTCCACCTTCTCCACATTGAATGTTTTTGGTTTCATGAAACGAATAGGTGCCTAAATGTCCAATGCTTCCTAGCGCTTTTCCGTTGTAGAAAGAGTCAATTGCTTGTGCAGCATCTTCGATTACATATAAATTATGGTTGTTGGCAATATTCATAATGTAATCCATATGACAAGGCACACCTGCATAATGCACTACTACGATTGCTTTTGTTTTTTCGGTGATGAGCGCTTCTATCTTAGTTTCATCAATGTTAGGATCGTCTTCTTTACTATCGACAAAAATGATTTTTGCGCCTCGCAGAATAAACGCATTTGCCGTGGAAACAAAAGTAAATGCGGGCATAATAATTTCGTCACCCGGAACAATATCTAACAATATTGCTGCCATTTCCAATGCATCCGTACACGAAGTAGTCATCAAGCATTTTTGAAATCCGTAGTTGTCTTCAAAGAATTGCTGACAAAGTTTTGTGTATTTTCCGTTCCCTGATATTTTACCATATTGAACAGCATCCGTAATGTACGAAAGCTCTTTTCCAATAATACAAGGTTTGTTGAATGTAATCATTAGCGTATAAATCGTGACGGATTTCCAACATATAATCCATTTTTGGATAGATTATTTATTACGACTGTTCCTCCGCCAGTTTGTATGTTATTTTCAATTATGATGGAATCAATTATTACCGTTCCTATTCCGATGTTACAACATTCTCCGACTGACACAAACCCAGCAATCGTAACTCCTGGTGACAGAAACGAATGTTTTTTTACTTCAGAGTCATGTGCAATAATACAACCTGTGTTTAATAATACATTATCGTGCAATGTTACATTGCGATCCAATGTGCATCCAGGAAGTATGACCAATCCTTTTCCTAGCGAACAGCTTTTGTCAATATATGCTGATGGATGGATGACATTTGCGAATGGAATATCTTTGTTAAAATCATTAAATAGCGCCTTTCGCACTGCAAAATGTTTGTAACCAATTCCGATTATCAATTCATCAAAAACATCATTTTTATATATTTCTCGAATATCTGAAACTTTTCCAAGAATTTGAAATCCATTTACAGTATCATTTGTTGTTTTATAATCATTAAAAAAACCAACTACCTCATATGTATGAGAAGCATGGAATGCAATGAGTTGTCCCAAATCTCCAGATCCTATGATTGCTAGTCTTTTCATTTAATAGTTGTCGATTCTATATTTGTGAATTCTGTTATTGAAAATAAAGGTCTTGCTTTCGATTCTTTGTATATTTTTCCGATGTATTGTGCAATGATTCCCATAAAAAACAGTTGAATTCCAGCAACCATAATGATCACGCTGATCGTTGATGGCCAACCTGCTTGAAAATCAATTAAGTATATTTTTAAACCAAGTATTGTGAATAAGGCAATGATTCCTAATATGATGAATACAACTCCAAGATTGATTGCTAGCTTTAAAGGTAATTCAGAAAAATCGAAGATAGCGTTGAACGCCAACTGCATTTTTTTCTTGAAATTGAACTTACTTTTTCCGGCAAAACGTTTGCGTTGTTCAATTTGAATGACTGAACGTTTGAGTC
>JBCCLS010000343.1:0-4567 GCA_039026835.1 Bacteroidota bacterium
AAAATTCCCAGTTTACTGTCCGATGTATTTTTTTCTAGTGTTAGATTGAATAAATCTTCTGGTGAAAATTCTTTAAAAGCAAATGTATTTGCAGGAACTCTTGCCCAAATTTCAATACAAAGTTTTTTAGAGGTTTTTGCTCCTTTTGTGGTATATACATCAACTTTTAAAGATTTAATTGGATTTGTGGGTGGTTTCATGATCTATCTAATTAGGAATTAATACACCATCAATTTAGTCAAAATTTCTTTCACCAAACACTATAAAATCGCTACGAATTGTAAAAAACAAACAGTGCCATAAAAGTTGTAGGACACTGTTCGTTTTCAGTATTGTTACGCCGGAAGAAATTTTCCTGATGGCGCATCATAGGTGACGGAAAGCTCATTGATGCCACCTCCGAATTTTAGCGCTGTTTTCTTGGAAGTGACTGTAGTAACCACCGAATTACTTTTTACTTGCGATTGCAACCAGATGTATACCGTTGTGTACGGCGTCATCATCGCAGTACTTGCTAGTAAAACTGGTGCGGCAGATACTGCATTTCCTTTAATATCTGTTCCGTTGACATTCGCATCTTGAAACAATCCTACGGTCATGATACGCTTGTTTGGATCGTCTGTTCCGGGAATGATTCCGCCAGAATATTTGTTGGTCAATGCATATGAGTTGGCTTCACCACCGCTCAACGGTCCAGAAATGGTAGCATTGTCTTCCAAGATATACAATTTGTTCATAGATGCACCTACTGGAACACTGGATAATTGACTCAATTGCGCACCGTTTTTCACTTCACTGGTAGAGGCATAAATTCCATATTCTTCTTTCCACGAAAGTGTATTCGCCTGAAAAGGCTTAAATACTTGCCAAGCCACGTTTGGATCGTCGCCACCAATAGATGGTTTTGCAATAATAACACTCGTTGCAGAGTCGTAAATAGCGCGTAATTCATCGTCCGAGAAGGCGATTTCTAATTTAAATGTAGACATAATATATAGTTTTGATTGTTGTTCCTACTCTGTTTATGGCTTTTCGGATGCCGCCGTGTATTTTTGAAATGATTATTTTTTGCGATAGGTAACCGCACTTCCAGAAAGTTGATCAAAGTTGATCCATCTGTCATCTGTTGATTTTCCCCAGCCTAGCGATACTTTTAACATGCTGCCTTCGCGTTCGTAACCATATGCCACTACGCAGTGCCCAGCTTTGTCTCGTGACCAGTCGCGTGTATCGCTAAACAGAAAAGGTTCATCACTATCAATGATTTGTTGTAAAAATTTGAAGTCTTTTTTCTCAGCATATTCTATATCCCACGTAAGTCCAAACTCTTTTAGGATTTCTTTTCCTTTGATGGTATCCGTGCGTTTTGTTCCGCCAGCTGCCGAAGTGCCCATAAGTTTGTGCAATTTCCAAATGGTTTTTTCTACTTCCGCACATTTACTCGGATTGCTCGTACCTACGTTACCTGACCATTCAAGCTCCCAACAGCTGTGACCATGCCAAATTTTATCTTCTCCTGAAATTTCGGCACGTTTATACGCAGATAATAACATCGCCCACGCCACTGGGACACAACCAGAAATTCTATTGGGATGACATAACGGATTTCCCGAACTTCGGTCAATTGTACAGACTTCTCCCAGCGTATAGGCACTACAGTTTTGCTGGTAGCGTACAGGTACCGCAGGAAGTACTTTGCTTGATGAACTTTGGGTGCGAACTTCGCTTAATTCCTCCCAATATCTTTCAATAGTAATCGGATCAAAAATATCCGCAGGTACGCGTTGTGATACTGCCCTTATATCGTTAGTCAATACGTATAAATCTGGAATATTGATGAGTACTTCCTCTTTACTACTGACATCTTCTAAGGAAACATACAATTCGGTTGAGCTCACAAAATAATATGTGTTTGGCGTTGCCTTGATTTTGGATATTGCCAACGCTGGCACTAATAATTGGTCAATACTTTCCTTGAGCGATAGTCCTGTGGTAGCATACTCCAAAACTGGAGGCAATTCTCTAGATTCAGAAACGAGTAGATAGCCCGATCGCTCTCTGGTTTTCTTGTTTTCCAATGGAATATCGTACAAACAAATGGTATCGTTCCACCAGAATTTATTTTGGATTTCATTAGAAGATCCAGCTATTTTGAGATGATTCCATACTCTGGGATCATCTTTTTTGTGCTGCTCAATAAATTTAACAGCAGTTTCAAATACATGTTCCATGATATATATTTTTTTAAGATTGATAATTAGTTGCAATTACAGTTTTGATATTGTTCAGTGATGAGCAGCAAAGCCAAGTCACCCGAACTCATTTTATGTGTTTCTTGTTCGGCTAAAGCCAAGGGTTTTGGCAACTCCACTGAAAACGTTTTTTCAACACATTGCTCGCCTATTTTGAAAGGGAATTCACAACAACCTTTGATGAAAAACTCAAATTTGATATACTTTTCATTGTGTTGAAAATTGGTGATTTTAATCTCTATTTTGAGTCCTTCAATAGGATCGTAATCAAAGGCTACATTTGAATTTAGTGTGAATACTTTTGCAAAATTTTCAGCGGGTGTTTTCGCGATGACTTCGAGTACGACGGTTCCGCTTCCGTCAGCGGCAAATCGGGCACTGGGTTGAAATTTGAAAACTTCAGGAGCACTTTTTTCTATGTAACGAATGTTGTAACCGTCGTATACAGCTCCGTTCTCCACTTTTGTAATTGTAGTATGAAATGACATAACACTTTTGTTTTGTGATTTGATTCTTACTCTATTCAGGATTTTCAGATTCCTCCGTGCAAATGATCATTTATACCAATTTGATTTTAAGGTTGAATTGGTAGTATTTGTACATTCCAAAAGTAGCTAGGAGAGTTAGGCGGCAAAACACATAGAAAGGTGATTTTGTCCTCACCTATTTATGTGATATTTAGTATTATGAAGATGAATTTTGGGCAAAAAAAGGTGTACTACTTTTATTTTTTAGTAGTACACCGAGAATATGTAGTTTTAGTTAGTTGGTTATATCATTTTTCGTTCTTTAGTTACAATTTAAAGAAATTGTCTTTTTCAATGGTTGCTTTGTTGTAATAGACATACACTTATATGTTTATGAATTATTCAAAGCGTCTTTTCTTAATTTTCGTTGTGCACACCAATACAACAAGCCATCTACATCTGTGGAAGAAATTTTGTTCACGTTACTTTTATATGTGTTAATATGCTGTATCAATTCAGTTAGTAACGCAGAATCATTTTTATTGTTCGTATATTTTCTAATAAACTCAATGAATGCTTTGGCAAGTTCATTGTACATCTTGTGCATTTTTAGCACTTTAATTGTACTTTTCATTTCATAAGATAATATGGAGAATTGTTCTAATTCTAAGTAAATAAGCAGCGAAAATATTCGTAAGTGCAACATAAATTTAGAGTCCTGTATTTTTACAATACCTTCATTTACATAACTTCGAGCTTTTCTGAAATCATTATTCATAATACAGGCTCTCACAATGAGAAAATAAAGATAATCTACCTGAGCTTTTACTAGTTTTCCGTGGGTAAGCAGTTTATTAAATTTAGGGTCATTGATGATTTGTTCATTTTTTTGAACATCCTTCAGTTGAAAATATAATTCAATACGTCTTGCATACATTACATAAGCAATATAATTGTTTCGTGTTTCGCTCTTGTTTTTAAACTGGAGTAATTTTGTGTTGAATTGCTCAAAAATTTCAACTTCTTTTTGGTAAGCACTATGATACAATGCATTGCTCAACACAGGAAGCATGGTAGCATTTTTAAATACTTGCGGATTGTCTTCTATGAGACGAATGTGTGCCAAAGAAGAGTCTAACGGATAGTCAAAACCTTTTGTTATAAATAGTCGCATACTCAAGACATAATACCAATGCTCTTTTGCTTTTATACTTAAGACACTTTTTTCATCCTTCATGAGCTCATTATCAAAGTATTTAGATACCACCTGCATATTAACAGGTCCGCTCATATTTAATGCGTAGTTCCGAATTTCTTCTCTTAAAATTCTAAGCTGGTTTAAGTTTTTAATCGTATCATAGATTCGCTGTCGTTCTTGTGCGAGTTCGTCTAGCTTTTTCATGTAGCCTAAAATCCCTATCTGAAAATATGCTTCCTCTTCATACTCAATAAGTTTTAAGATCGAGGTAAAATCTTCAAGCTTATACGCTGTTTCTTTTGCTCTTTTTATTTTACGTTGTGCTTCAACTTTAAATCCACGCTCTAACAAAATATTGATAATCAAAATAGTTTTTCCAAGTTTATCTTTCGGAGTACGTTCAAAATTATAACTAATTAACGTCCTGAATAAAATGCCTTGAAGATAGCTCAATTCCGAAGTCAAATGTTGTACAAATGTTTCCTCAGAAAAATAGTGTTCAATTTCTTTTTTGTCAAAAGAAGTGTGATTACTCAAATAAGTATATAAACGAAAATAATTTGATTGTTTTCCATGCATCGCAGTACTTGCATAGGATGTAAAATATGCTTTTTCTCTTTTATTCATTTTCTGAATAAACTGATGAAGAA
>JBCCLS010000344.1:0-4562 GCA_039026835.1 Bacteroidota bacterium
GTATATGTTTTTTCATCACCATACGAACTTTTTTCGTAAATCATCAATCCTTTTGCGTTGAATTTATATTCAGAAGCACTACCACTTTTGTATTGAAATTTGATAATATTTCCGCGCGAATCATACTCAAAAGAATCATCGTAATTATTGCCTGTGATTCTTCCATTGGCATCGTAATAATAACGCGTTCCATAATTGAATGTCAAATTCCCTTTTTGATCAAAAATCTTTCCCGCGGAAGCATAAATATCTCCACGCAAAAAGAAGTGTTCTTTTTTATGTTTGAAACCAATAGGATTTCGCGGTGCATTTACCATGTCTATTTTTTGGGCAAAAGATAATTGGTAGAAAAAGCACGTGAGTAAGATAATCGCTATATTCTTCATAATGCTGTAGTGGTTTTATATTCTTTTTCTATGTTAGTATATTGATGTTATATGTATGTTTTTAAAAGTAATGCCAACAGTGCAATTCCTATAAAAATAATAGTTGCAATGAATGTTTGCAATCCTTTTTTTGATATCTGTTCTTGGCTTGACACTGGTAATTGTTCAAACGTCTGTATCATTTTTTGATAGTTTTTTTCTGTACCCAATGTGTAGCGAATGCTTAGGTACGACACTATCATGAGCACGCCTGCTAAAATTTTTCCAAACATGCGACCGCTTGTACGTCCTACGGTTTTGCGTACAAAACGATTCACTTCTTTTTCAGCATCAGGGAAAAAAGTAATCATCAAAATGTAGCTAGCAAATAGTACAATCACCAATGCAAAAGTGGTAAGTATAGTGCCATTGTAACGCGCCCTAGCTTCTTTACCCTTTTTTTTGAGTTCAAAATATTGATTGCAATAAATGCTTGCCAAAATATTCATAATACGTGTATAGCTTACTTTTATTGATTCAAATTTCCTGTTTTTCAATCATTTGTAAAATACGAAGAAATGCGTATTTTTCTGATATGACTATTGCTTACACTTGGCATTGTAGCGTCTTTGATTGCCTGTATACCCGAAGACTATGGCCTTTTTCCAAAATTTACAAGCATTTTTCAAATCGCCTTTCATATCATATATATTGCCTTTGTTGGAATATGCTTTTCCATACGAAGGATTAAAAATTAGCGCTTTGTCAAAATAACTCATTGCAATGTCTATCTGTCCTTTTTTGGCACTGCACACACCCAAACTGTTGTATACTTCAGGCTGATTCACATTAATAGAAATTGCATATCGGTAATCTATCATAGCTTCATCCAAAAACCCCATGGCATCGTGTGCTCCTCCACGAAAAAAATAAGCCTGAGCGTTTTTAGGTTGTAATTCAAGTACGGTTGAATAATCAGCAATGGCAGCTTTATAGTTTTTATAATCGGCACGTGCATCACGTTTGTTAATCAATGCTGTATGAAATCCCGCTTTATAAAAATAGGCGTCTACTGAAGTGCTATCGAGTGCAATGGCTTTTTCACATAGTTGAATACCTTCGGCAAATTTTAATTGCTCCTTTTTTACGAGTGCGCTGTCTAATAATGCTTGTTTGGTTTGTGCATTTCCTATGAAGAAGACACTCAAGGTGAGAATGATGTATAGCTGTTTCATCTGTCTTAATTTTTGACTAAAATTCCTCTTTTCATCCACACGAAACAATACGATACATTGCGTATTTCTTTTCAAAGTCAAAACATAGGACTACAAAATCTTTAATTTTTGGGTAAAACAGGAAGATAAAATTATGTCTACATTGAAGAGCATAAATTCATATTATTTTGATGCATCTTTAAGAAATACTTCAAATTAAATTTTGTTTAGCCTTTTTCTGCTCAGTATTAAACAAAATCGCGTTTTTTTGGAAAAAATGACCATTTATGTTAATTTTTTTAACTAATTTTAACATACCTATAACAAATAAACAAGTTTATAAAAACATCATTTATAAGCTAAAACCGAAATTACTTAAACCATTTTCACGTTTTGAAAGAAGTACATAAAAATCTACATCTATCGCTGTCAACAGCTGCCATTTTAGTTGTCGGTGTTACGTATGGACTTCATCCAAATACATTTCTTCCCTTATTTTTTGATTTTAGTGTGGAGAGTACTGATTTAAATCATGTATTTAGAGCCATGATGGGTTGCTATTTTGCACTAGGAATTTATTGGGGTTACAGCATTCTTTTTCAAAAACATTGGCGTAGTGCTACGTATTCTGTCATCTTTTTTATGGGCGGATTGGCTGCTGGACGCTTTCTAAGCATTTTTATTGACGGTGTGCCCTCAACTGCTTTTACAGTAGGTGCCATTCTAGAAACCTTGTTTGTTGTTTGGGGTTGCTACAATTTAAAAGTCTACGCGAAAGAGTAACTTTTCTTCGTTTCCATCATCTTTATATTGTGTAATAAATTAACTGCTGGTTATTTCAATCTGTTTGTTTTGTCGTATTTTTACAGGGATTTTAGAGATAGCATTCATGAAAAAAGAAGCGTACAAAATTTATATTGTTGGAGCAGGAATTAGCGGATTAATCGCTGCTAAAACATTTGAAGAACACGGATATCATCCAGAAATTATAGAAGCGACTGATCGTGTGGGCGGACGTGTAAAAACTGACGTTGTAGATGGTTACCAAATGGATCACGGTTTTCAAGTATTGCTAACTTCGTATCCTGCTGCTAAAAAACATCTCAATTACGAGGCGCTTGAGTTACAAAAGTTTCTTCCGGGTGCGACAATTTTTACAGGCGGAAAACAAAAAACCATTGGCGATCCGCTTCGAAATTTTTCACTGCTATTGCCAACGCTTTTTTCAGGAATTGGCACATTTTCTGATAAGCTAAAAGTACTTTCCTTAAATACAACGCTAAAGAAAAAATCACTTGATGATATTTTTGCACAACCTGAAACCACTACGTTAACACACTTGCAAAAACTTGGATTTTCTGATGGAATGATTACCAAATTTTTCAAACCATTTTTTACAGGAATTTTCCTAGAGCCGAATTTGGAAACGTCAAATCGTATGTTTGAGTTTGTGTATAAAATGTTTGGTGATGGTTTTGCCGCACTTCCAAAAGCTGGAATTGAAGCCATTCCGCAACAATTACAATCTGCACTGAAACACACAAAGTTTCACTTCAACACAAAAGTAAAATCGGTAACAGACGGAAAAATCACTCTTGAAAATGGAGAGGAAATAGAGAGTCATTTTACAGTGGTTGCCACGGAGGCGAGTCAATTAATTTCAAATCTAAAATCACAAGAAACACCTTGGAAATCTTGTGAAACCTTGTATTTTGAAACGTCTAAACGCAAGATTGACAAACCATTGATTGGGTTGGCAGCTGATGCTACTTTATTGATCAATAATATCTTTTTCCATCACAGTTTGCCAACAGCATCCACTGGCGACAAGGAATTGTTATCCGTGACTGTGGTGAATGATCATAATTTATCAGAAAAGTTTCTGATTACGAAAGTTCAGGAAGAATTGCAACAACATTGTGGAATTACAGACTGTACTTTTTTGAAACGATATGTCATTCCAAAAGCATTGCCCAATTTACAACAACTACAGTACAGCATGTCGCCCTCAGAAACACGCCTGACAACACAAGTATTTTTAGCAGGTGATGTACAGTTAAATGGTTCACTCAACGCTGCAATGATTGCTGGAGAAGCCGCTGCGCTTGGTATCATAGAAGCATTGGGAAATATGGTAAATCCTGATTTTTTAAAATCTGAATACACATGAACATAGCCGCACATATTGCAAAACATTTTAGAGAGATACATGTCGGTAAAAACTGGACTGCTTCTGACATGAAGACTGTACTAACGGATATTACGTACGAGCAAGCCACTAAAAAAGTGAAAGATTGCAATACAATTTTAGCACTCACTTATCATATAAATTATTATGTAGACGCCGTGTTGAAAGTCTTTGAAGGGGAACCATTACAAGCAAAAGACGCCTACAGTTTTGATCATCCAGAAATTACTTCGCAAGCAGAATGGGAAGCGTTAGTTGCTAAGGTTTTCAAAGATGCAGAAGCGTTTGCAGTGCATTTAGAAAAACTCCCAGACGATTGTTTTGACAAACCGTTTACCGATGAAAAATATGGAAATTATTATCGAAACATGCACGGCATTATTGAACATACACATTACCATTTAGGACAAATTGCGTTGTTGAAGAAGATGGTTTGATTTAGTTGTTGGCTGTTAGTTGTTAGTTGTTAGTGAAATTACTTTTTCGATTATTATTTTGAGTTTTATAATTTATAATTACTTCGATTTAATGTTGAATTTTAAATGTTGAATGTTGAATTGTCTTTGAAACGTAAACTCCTAAACTTATAAACTTTTCAACTTCGCAATTGTGAATTCGTTTGTTTGTTGATTTGTTATTTGAAACTTCGCTACACTATTCCCTAATTCCTAATCACTAATGCCTGACGAGAACTTCTCAATTCTCAATACGAATAGCTCAATACTTATAAAAACTACTTTTTGTTTGATGTTGAATCTTAAATGTTGAATTGTGAATTGTTCTTTGAAACGTAAA
>JBCCLS010000345.1:0-4561 GCA_039026835.1 Bacteroidota bacterium
AATTCTTATATACATTTGACCTGATTAAATACTTGAAATTATGGCTATTAAAAAACAATATTTAAAAAGCAAACCAGTATGTAAAGTAACGTTTAGCGTTGCTGCAGAAGAAGCAGAAACGGTTTCTGTGGTTGGAAATTTTAATGAATGGAACACAGAAGCAACAAGCTTGAAAAAATTGAAAAATGGAACATTTAAAGGAACTGTTGATTTGGCAAAAGATGCTGAATACGAGTTTCGTTATGTGGTAGATGGAATATACACAAACAATGAAGACGCAGATGCTTACAAATGGAATGAGTTTGCTGCTGCTGAAAACGGAGTTTTGAGTTTATAATTAGAATTTGAATTTTACGAAAAAGCTTTCCATACAATTTGGGAAGCTTTTTTTATGCACATTACTTTTCTCGTTGCGTAGTAAAAGTTTAGTTACAACTTCTTCAACAACTCACGCTTTACACGACTAAACCATTCGTAGCGTAAAATACTTAGCACAATGCTATCACGTCTGCTTTCTGCCGTAGCGCAATTACTTCGCAATACACCTTCAACCGTACAGCCAATACTTTTCATAGCAGCAATACTACGTTTGTTATTGTTATCTGCCCGAAATTCTACGCGTTGTACTTTCATATGTTCAAAAGCAAATTGTAGCAACAAAAACTTACAATTCTTATTTAAACCGGTGCCGTGAAAATCTTTGCCGTACCAAGTGTAACCTAGTGAAACGGTTTGATGTTCTTGGTTAAAATCATAAAATCGGGTAGAACCCGCATACGTATTGTAACGTTTGTCATATACAATAAAAGGATAGGCTTTTTCTTCGGCTCTTCCTTGAATAGCAATGGCAAGATAGTTGCGCAAATCTTCTTCACTATCAGCAGGTACTAATGAATATTTCCATAATTCGGGTTCGTTGAGTGAATAGCGAAGTAAATAGTTGAAGTCATCGGCTTGTAAAGGTCGTAATTGAGCAAAACCATTGTCAAGAATGTAATTCTTTTTAAAATCGAGTAAAATCATAGGTGTAATTTTGCGACTTTCTCTAAATTACAAATCATTCTTGTAAAATCGCGCTCATTTCCATAGAAATATAATTTTTACATTTCTAACGCACTCTAGTGGCAATAGTTTTTATTTCTGTTGTAAAAGATCACTATTGGACATCAAATATCACAGGCAACGCAAATCGCACATTCACAGGTGTATTTTCAATAATGGCAGGCTTCATTACAGGAAGCATTTGTATCACTCGTTCCATTTCTGCTGCAAGTACGGGATATTTTGCTTTGACCTTTATTTTGATAGGATTTCCCTTTTTACTGACTGTAAATTGCACTAAGATTTTTTGCATGCCATAAATTTTATTTTTCGTAGCAATTTTAGTGTTGTAGTATTTTGATACGTGCTTACTGATTTTCTCAGACATGCACTTTCGCAATTTTGCATTTGACATTCTTGATCTACAACCAGGAAATACAATATATTTATCAGGACCGCTAAACGGAATTCGTCTCGGTTTATAGTCAGGCAAAGGTGTGATGGTATTAGTTTCGCGATCTATCTGCAAGAAAAGATAATTGCTAAAACGCGTGCCGTTTGCACTGAATTCAGGGTTCAACTCAAATGGAAGTGTTTCAATAGCAAAACTCAGCGGTATTGTAAACGGTTTTAATTCAGATTCGTAAAACTTTACAGAAGATTTTTTAGGATTGATTTTTTTCTTTTTGTTAAAACCAATGACTGTATTCATGAAAATGATATCCTTTTTTGTGCTGTCGATCAGCATCTGTAAATCTTCTTCTTGTAACGCTTCAAATGCAATGGTGCGCAATTTTTCTTCTCCACATGCCAAACGATCTTTTGCGCTTTCACAACCCTTAATGACTCCAGGTTTCTTATTAAGCACAGGAAATTCTTGCGCATTGCTATCAATGGAGGACAAAAGACATGCTATTGCGATAAAAAGATATGTTTTCATCTACACTACAGTAAATATGAAAGGTATTGTGCACATAATTGATATTGGTTTGCCTTTTTGGGAAGCTGGTTTTACTTTCGGAAACGATTCAAGAACACGCTTTATTTCCTGATCGAGTTCAGGATGTGGTGTGCGTGTTCGTACATTTTCAATAACGCCGTCTTTGTTAATTTTAAAGAAAATATACATTGTAAGTCTTCCTTTAAGTTCTAATTTTCCTGGGAGCTCATTATTAAAATGTTGATTGAGAAATTTATTAAACTTTTCACCAAAACACTTTTGTTGTGCTACAGCCGTTTTTTTGCTTTCACATCCTGGATAAATAGCATATTGCTCTTTTTGGAAATCAGTTGAAGTTGCAGAATTAGAAAATTCTTGTGCATGCCCTACAAAAGCTAGTAAGCATACAAATGCTGAGAAGAAAAGTTTTTTCATTTGGTATATGGTTTTATGGTCTTTACTAACAACTAAAAAATTAAATCGCAACAGCACCTTTAATATGTGGATGATGCTGATAATTCACTAACTCAAAATCGTCAAATGTAAAGTCAAAAATACTTTGTACATTCGGATTGATCTTCATGGTTGGCAATGGATACGGTGTGCGCGTCAGTTGTAATTGCACTTGCTCAAAGTGATTGCTGTAAATATGTGCATCGCCAAATGTATGTACAAAATCTCCGTACTCGTACCCACATACTTGTGCCATCATCATAGTGAGTAACGCATAAGAAGCAATATTAAAAGGCACACCTAAAAAGACATCCGCACTGCGTTGGTATAACTGACAAGATAATTTTCCATCAGCTACATAAAATTGAAAAAACGCATGGCAAGGTGGCAAAGCTGCTTTTCCGTTGGCAACATTTTCACTAAACGAAACAGCCGTATTGGGCAACACACTTGGATTCCATGCCGAAACAAGCATGCGTCTGCTATTTGGATTGTTTTTTAAGGTGTCAATTACTTGTGCTAACTGATCAATACTTTCGCTATTCCAATTGCGCCATTGGTGTCCATAAACTGGACCCAAATCACCGTTTTCGTCAGCCCATTCGTTCCAAATACGCACACCATTTTCTTGTAAATATTTTACGTTGGTATCACCTTTAATAAACCACAACAATTCATGAATGATGGATTTTAAATGTAGTTTTTTCGTTGTCACCATTGGGAAACCTTCGCTGAGGTCAAAACGCATTTGATAGCCAAAAACACTTTTAGTGCCTGTTCCTGTGCGATCTCCTTTTTCATTTCCGTGCTCTAGTATGTGTTGAACAAGATCTAAATATTGTCTCATAATGTGTTTCCTTTATTAATAGTGATGCGATACAATTTTTTGAAGTCAATTGGTTCTATAAAAATAAAAAAAACGCTTTGATTCTGCATCAAAACGTTTGTATTTTATTAATAGGTTATCAACGATTTTTATCCGATAATCATTCCTGCGATGGTTGCAGAAATTAAAGAGGCAATCGTTCCTCCAATCAAGGCTTTGATTCCAAATTCTGATAATGTTTTTCGTTGTCCTGGTGCTAACGAACCAATTCCTCCAATTTGAATTCCGATCGAAGCAAAATTGGCAAATCCGCACAACATATAGGTTGCCATGATAATAGACTTATTATATACTAAATGTCCTGCATTTTCTGGATTGATCATACCAGATAATTGAATATAACCTATAAATTCACTGGCTGCTAATTTTACACCTAATAATTGTCCCATTTGCATGATATCTTCCATCGCAACACCAATCAACCACATTAAGGGTGCAAAAACGGTTCCTAGTATGGCTTCTAGTGAAAATCGTGAATACGGAGTATTGTTTGCCATCCAATCGTTAAGAGAAGTTATATCGCCAATCCAGCCAAATATTCCATTAATCATCGCAATAAAAGCAACAAAAACAAGTAACATCGCTCCAACATTGACGGCTAATTTTAAGCCTTCAGTAGTACCGTTTGATATAGCATCTAAAATATTGGAGCCTATTTTTTCTTGAGAGACTTCTACATTATTATCTATTTTTTCTGTTTGTGGATATAATATTTTGGAAATGACAATCGCTCCAGGTGCTGCCATTACAGAAGCTGCTAGCAAGTGTTTTGCATAGAAAAGTCGCATTGCAGGATCATCTCCACCTAAAAAGCCAATATACGCTGCGAGTACGGCTCCTGCTACGGTTGCCATTCCACCAACCATTACTAGTAAGATTTCAGAACGTGTCATTCTTTCTAAATATGCTTTAATCAATAAAGGAGCTTCCGTTTGACCTAAAAAGATATTTCCTGCAACTGATAAACTTTCCGCTCCAGAAATCCCCAAAATTTTTGTCAATACCTTCGCCATTCCTTTCACTACCTTTTGGATGATTCCTAAATAAAATAGTACAGAAGTTAAAGCAGAGAAGAAGATAATTGTAGGCAATACCTGAAAAGCAAAAATGAATCCATAAGAACTTACGTCCATAACTCCGCTAAAGAGAAATTCACTTCCTGCTTTTGTGTAATCAAGTATGTTAATAAATACTTGTCCAACACTCTCAAAAATCGTTTTTACAAAATCAACTTTTAGTAC
>JBCCLS010000346.1:0-4557 GCA_039026835.1 Bacteroidota bacterium
CATAAATATTGTTATATTGCGTACATTTTATATTGCAAAATAGGAGTACATTTAGATTCGGAAAAAGATGGTTGGACCAATCAAAATTATATTCATATTGATGAAATAAAAGGTGGAACACTTCCTACTTGTATGGATTGGGGAATTTATATGGACACACATACAAGATTTCAACCCAATCAAAACTTCTTTTCAGGCTCCATTGAAGGTGCAATAAACAACGGATCTATCTACATAGGTGGTGGAGTAAATAATGTGTTTACAGGACTGCGTTTTGAAACACCTGGGAATACAAATAATTTTCAGTTAGAAAATTCAACTTTTAGCGGAAGTTCGTCTGATTTCAATGGTTTACCACTTAACAATTTTGTGTATGGTGCTGGCTCAAACCAAATTAGTTGGGGAAATGTTACGGGTGCTGCTAAGAAAAGAGATGCTTTATTATTTTATGGATCTATAAACTCAGATTTATACAATCAAAATCATTTGTTTACGTCATTAAAAATAGATCGTAAATTAGGAGTTGGAACTGAATCTCCATCTGCCAAATTGGAAGTAAATAAATTAAGAGAATCTTCAGGAAATGCTATCGCTCGATTTGGTTATGACAAAGACTCAATAGGAACACGCTTAGAAATTTGGATTGATCCAGCTTCTCAAGAAAATGTCAGATCTGACTTAGATATGTTTGCAAGTTACTCTAGAAATGGTGCTGATTTTCATATTGGAACCATTGCTAAAAAACGTATGATGACCTTTTTAAATCAAACGAGCAATACGCGTGTGGGTGTCAACCAAGAATTACCTGCGTATGAATTGGATGTAAACGGAACTATAAATGCTCTTTCGTATTTAGTAGATGGTGTTCCATTAGCACAAACCTTATCAAGAAATGCCACTGATGACACACCCTTTTCTTTAGATAATACTAATTCTGATACTGATGAAGAAGACGATAATGGAGGAATTGATATTACGCGTTTGTACAACATGACAAAAATGATCACAGATCCAGTGATAAAAGAAACTACAGCAGAAGTAAATACAGAAAATCAAAACAATAATGTTCGCTATTTATTTTCTATAGAAGAACTGGAAGAAAATTTTCCTGAATTGGTGTATGCCGATGAAGATTCACAAAAAAAGAGTGTAGATTATATCAGTTTTATTCCATTAATGGCTAAAAAATTAAGAGAACAGGAAGAAAAAATTAAGCAACTAGAAGCGATTTTGATCGGTGAAGGTGCAAACACAGACATTTTTGCTTCTGAAAATGACGGTGGAAGCAATTCTGGCGCAAAATTGTATCAAAATGTTCCAAATCCGAATAATTTAGAAGCTGAAATTAACGTATTTATTCCTGAACGTATAGAAACAGCCAAACTGATGATTTTTGATTTACAAGGAAAAAAATTAAAAGAAATTATAATTAACGAACGCAATCAACACACCATTCGCATTGTATCCGGTGATTTTTCTTCTGGTATGTATTTGTATTCGCTTGTTGCTGACGGAAACTTAATCGACACCAAACGCATGATTATCGATAACTAAAAAAGAAAAACATAAAATAAAGTGATTAAAAAAACGTCGAACACAAAAAAGTTTGGCGTTTTTTGTGTTTTAAAATCATCTTTCAAACTTTGATTTTACATTCTAATGAAATAGCTTTACTCAAAAACCTACTTAACCAATACAAAATGAAACTTCACGCTTTATATATTTTAGCCATTTTAATCGCATGTACAAGTTGCACATCCAATCAAGAAAAAAATCCTACAGCAGACACCAACTATTTAAGCGCTTGGAACGATACAGATACTAAGAAGCGAATTTTAAATTTTGTCAAAGAAGTGACGGATCCAAATTCTTTATCATTTGTCGCACCCGAAGATCGTATTGCCACATTTGATTTAGATGGCACCACTACCATTGAAAAACCTGATTATGTGGAAGTCGCTTTTGCCAAGTATTATTCAAAAAAACGTGTCGCGGAAGATTCAACTTTGGCAACTCAAGAACCATATCAAGCGGTTTTGACCAATAATGAAACGTATTTAAAAGATAGCGTTGCTTCTCTCCTCACCGTTCCGTTTGACGGAATGACACAAAAAAAGTACAACAAAGAGCTTACAGAATTCTTAGCAACCAAACATCCTAAGTTTGCTGTTGACTACAAGTATTTGTATTACAAACCTATGCAAGAGCTAATTGCCTATTTGAAAGCAAATGAATTTGAAGTGTTTATTTCTTCCTATTCGCTCCAAACCACAGTTCGCTATTGGACTACACATACGTTTGGACTGGAAAACGAAAATGGAATTGGTACCTTGATTGATTTAGAATATGCCACTGATTCAAATGAATTTACACGTACCGATGATTATATTCTTACCAATGCTAAAAAAGCGGAAGTAATTCAATATCAAATTGGAAAAGAACCAATTTTAGCCGTGGGCAATACAAGTGGTGATTTGGAAATGCTAGAATATTCGAGCAACAGCAAACCGAATCTCACCATGATTGTCAATCATGACGATGCTACGCGAGAGTATGAATATTTTGATGATGACTTGTTAAAGGAAGCAAAAGCCAATAATTGGATCATCATAAGCATGAAAAACGACTTTAAAAAACTATTTGGCAAACCCAGTGAGTAACGCATCAAGAATAGCATCAATTGTAAACGCAACACATTTAGACAGTTCGCTGACTGGAATTCCAACGTTTCATCTTTCTGAATTAGAGCTACAAAGACTTCCTGAATTTGAATTACCCAACAATCGCAGATTGGGACATTTAATTGAACGCGTTGTTGCTGAACTGATCAAGGCTTCTGAAAATTTTTGCTTGTTACATGAAAATATTCAAATTGTAGAAAACAAAACAACCATAGGCGAACTCGATTTTATCATACAAAACACCAATACACAAAAAATCATCCATGTAGAATTGGCGTATAAATTCTATTTGTACGATGCAACACTTTCGCCAAACACCTTTGAATGTTGGATTGGTCCCAACCGAAGAGATGCATTGCATGAAAAAATAGAAAAGCTCCAACAAAAGCAATTTCCACTACTCTATCACAAAGCCACACAAGCGAAACTTCCAACTTTGGATGTGGCTAGCATAACACAAAAATTATGCATATTGACCTATTTATTTGTTCCATACAACAAAACTGTACAACTAAACGTTGACTATCAAAAAGCCATCAAAGGATATTATGTAGATTTTCAAACATTTTGTGACATTCATGAAGATGAAAACACATATTTTATTCCTGTAAAAAAAGATTGGGGTATTCATCCGTCAGCACAGGAAACTTGGTTGAATTTTAACGAAACTCAGAAAGAACTAAAACGACAATTACAACACAAACACACACCATTGTGCTGGAAAAAAAATCAACGCTCATACGAGCAATTCTTTGTCACTTGGTGGTAATAATAATACAAAGAACATGGGATCATCATACGGACTCGCAGGTTTTATTTTAGCAATTTTCTTTGGGATTTTATGCATGCCTATTGTTTTAATACTCATTATGATGGTATTAAACGGTAAGAAATTCTTCAAAAGAGGACTCAAATATTTGGCAGTTACTTCCATACTTCCACTGATCATATTATGCATAGACTACGCTGCGTACAGAGTTGAATCAAGTGATTTTGCAGGTATCTATTATTTAAATCAATATCCTGATTGCAGTTCATGTGTTTTAAATTTGTTTGAAAATAATATGTATACTGTTACAAAAGACAATCACATGTTAGAGCATGGCACTTGGAAATATGTTCGCACAGAATTCTTTTTTGTTAAAATAGGTGAATATGGCAGATTAGGCAGCAGAAAGTATACATATTACAAGAAAAAGCTAGCACACAAGCAATAAAAAAATACACTTCACTCCAACAGAAACAACACACTACGCTAGCCACTATTTTTTAGGAGTTGCTAGTAATCTTAGCTACGATTTTTATAAAAACAATGTCTCAAATCGTATCATGAGCCGATTTCCCGCTTTAAAAACTAAAAAAGTTTAGTAGTTTTGAGTACAATCAAAAATCAATTACACCTATGTTTCTTTTTCCTAATTTCAACATGTACAGCACACCACTGCTAATTTTGGTGATTCAGGCACTCATCCTCATTGGACTTTTGCTAAAACGCTATATGGAGAAAAAGAATGCTTCTGACATTATTTTAGCAATTTTATTGTTTGTAGTGTCATACACACAAATTTGTTACACTGTCGGGTTTATGGGCTGGTACGATACGTTTAAGAACACAAAAATCAATTATTTCCTCATTTCTGCAGGAACTGCCATTGCGCCTTTGATCTATTTATATGTAAAATCAATCACAAAATCGAACTTTAAATTTCTCAAAAAACATTGGTGGCACTTTGCTATTCCTATTTTTCTGGTTGTATATCGCTTAACAATTTTTACCTACGATGCTATGCAACCAGGATTCAACGAAACACAAAATGGAATTCTGAAAATTGAACTCGACCAGCCCATTATGCAACCGATTATTGAAGTCCTTGGC
>JBCCLS010000347.1:0-4550 GCA_039026835.1 Bacteroidota bacterium
AAAGACAAAACCACTGTTGTGTTTTTTCCGCAGTGTAGCAGGAATTTTTCGTTAAAAATTTCTGAAGCCATGGAAGAAATTTAGAAAAAATTATGCGGTTTTGGTTTTTCTCTAAAAAGAAAAAGCAAAAACACCTCTGGAAAAGTGCAATTTCTTTTGTTTCTTTTCTTTGTGCAAGCAAAGAAAACGAAAGTAAAAAACTAAATTACAGCAATTTACGTTTTGCTTTCTAAATGAGAATAATTTTTTTGAATAACATTTGTAACACTTCAAGAAAACAACTTACAATTCCAATCATCAAAAATTACGCTACTTCTAGTACATCAGCGATAAATTTTTCTGCATTTTTTATATGTGTATCTTGCTTTTCATCCGACATTCGGTTGAAGGAATGTACCATCATTGACATCCGTGGATTCGACATAAAGAAATCTTGGTGTTTTACAATAAATCGCCAGAACAATCCATCCCAAGCAGCTTCCCAGTCGCCTTTTCCGTAATTGCTCATTTTCTTAATATAATTAGAGCCACCAATATACGGTTTGGTAGCAAACGTACCACCATCCGCAAACATGCTCATTCCATACACATTTGGGACCATGACCCAATCATACGCATCAATGAACAATTCCATAAACCAACGGTATACTTCATCAGGATCAAATTCGCACAACAACATAAAATTTCCAAGCACCATTAAGCGCTCAATATGATGACAATATCCCGTTTTTAATACTTTCTTAATAGCATCATCAACAGGCGCAATTCCGGTTGTACCATCATAGAAGCTTTGCGGAATTTTACGATCAAATTTCCAGAAGTTTTGCGTTCTTGAATAGACACCTTTACATTCGTACATGCCTCTAATAAATTCACGCCAGCCAATAATTTGACGTACAAATCCTTCGGTGGAGTTGATCGGAATGCCTTCTGCTTCGGCAAAAGCCAAACTAGTATCAATAACTTCTTTGGGAGCTATCAAGCCCGAATTGATCAGCGGTGATAAAATACTGTGATTTAAAATAGAGGCTTCTTTGACAATGGCATCTTCATACGCACCAAAATCATAGAAACGGTAATTTAAAAACTGATCTAGCCAATCTTTGGTTTCTTGGTGTGTAATTGGATAAAATCGTTCTTCAGAAACGTCTCCCAAGTTATCACCAAAATACGTTTGAGTATAGGCTACAGCTTCATCCCAAATTTCAGATTTTTCAGGAAAATGCACCGTTGGCGGGATTTTATTTTTAGGATATTTTTTGCGATTTTCAGTATCAAATGTCCACTTTCCACCAGCAGGTTTGTCATTATCATCCATCAAAATATTCAATCGCTTGCGTTGTTGTTTGTAGAATGTAGTCTGGAAAAAAGATTTCTTATCAGCCCTAAAAAAAGGTGCAAGTCGTGCTCTAGCATTCAAAAACTGCGGATTTTCAACTATATGCAATTCCACCAAATGTCTGTGCTGTAATATGTGTTTTTCAAGCCAATTATCGGTTGGGTCAATGCAATAAATTTTTTCAATATTTTGCTTCTCAATTTCTGTATGAAACTGTCTCATATCCGCCAATGCATCCTGCGCTTCAATATAATGAACTGTTTTGTTGTGTTGTAACAAATACTGTTCATACGCTTTCATCGTGGCTCTGTGAAACGTAATTTTTTGTTTGTGAAAATTAAATTGTTTGAAGAACAGGTACTCTTCAATCAAATAAATTTCGTGGTCATTGTCTAAGAGTGGATTTTCAGCAAAAAGCTGATGTGGGAAAATAATATTAACACTATTCATAAAGCGATTTTCTTTTTCAAGTAGTTTCCATAAAGCAATAGTCTCGACGTTTCTTTTCACACATAGAAAAAAGTCAAGATAATTTCCTTTAAAAAGTTAGCAATTTCTTTTTTTGCAAAAATACGGCTTTTCACCAAGATTCTAATTGAGAACTTGGCAATTCCAGTTTTAAATGCAAAAAACACCTTCCTTTTTTAGTAAATTCAGTACTTTAAAAATCTAAAAAAACAGCAGATGATTCCAGCACATATTACCAACAGAAAAGGAGCGCGAAGCTTAAAAGATATCAATCCTGAAGTTGTTGCATACTTAAACAAAGGCTTGATAGAAACCAAAAATTTAATGGAATGGCTGGCAACAGATCAATTGGTATTATTACAATTGGTATTGCAATCGTTGGGAAAGTCTGATTGGTTTGCTGATTTTGAAGTCGCAGTCCATACACAGAAAAAACCAACGGCAAATAGCAATACCAAAGTCATCGGAGAAACGTTTGGCTTGCTCACCTCTGATGCGACTCACTATCATAAATTACAAACACATACATC
The DNA here is from genome assembly GCA_039026835.1 of Bacteroidota bacterium. Lineage (GTDB taxonomy): Bacteria > Bacteroidota > Bacteroidia > Flavobacteriales > Flavobacteriaceae > Kordia. Next base: position 2,338 of record JBCCLS010000347.1, read on the forward strand.
TGATTTGGTGCGCTGTTGGGCATGTTGGGCACAAAGTACACATCACGATACTGTGCCAGCGTTGTTAAAAGCAATGCAATTATATGCGGCAGATACACATTTTGGCGTGCGCGAAGTCGTTATTTTTGCCACGAAAGAACGCATGATTGCAGATTTGGACACTTCCGTAGAAATTTTATCGAAATGGACCACAAGTACCGATGAGAATGTGCGCCGTTTTGCAGTCGAGTCCATGCGACCGATTGGTGTATGGACGAAAAAAATTGAAGCTTTTCAAAAAGATCCCGCGAAAGCGTTGCCAATACTGACACCATTACAATCTGACGAATCTAAATATGTACGCGATGCTGTTGGCAACTGGCTCAATGACGCCAGCAAATCACAACCAGATTGGGTTACGGCACTTTGCACACAATGGAAAAAGCAATCCGATACCAAAGAAACTGCCTATATCATTAAAAGAGGCATGCGAACGATTTTGAAAAAGTGAGTAAAAAAAGCCAGATTACGCATCTGACTTTTTACTCGGGAAAAAATCTAAAAATTACTGTAAAATAGGTGCTAATACATCAAGGTAACGACTGGAAATAAAACGTGCGCCTGCTTCACTGTAATGTACATCATCAGCTAAATATGCATCTGTGAAATTGGTAGACATGTCAACAGTCAATACGGAAGAAGTCGCTGTTGTTTTTGCAGCTGCTATCTGTGGAATGCGTTGCAAAGCCATATTGTAAAATGCCAAAAACTCAGGTGTTTGTTCGCTGGAAAGCGCAGGTGCAGGTAACTCTAAAAATATAGTCACATTTGGATTGCGTGCTTGAAATATGTCAATAATCGCATTCACATTTGCCACAGTTTGCTCAAGGTCAGTAAAACCATCATTTCCACCTGGTGAGCTAAACAATACAATATCAGGAACTTGTGTCAAATCATTTAGCCAAATTTCTAGTTCTGCCAAAATGCCTCCTGAGGAAATTCCGCCACGACCTTCGTGATTTTTATCAAAACTTTGTCCATTATGCATAGGATAATCCGCAGGGTCTGTTTCTGTTCCAATAAAATCAAAATTATAATTTCCGTCAATCAAAAGCTTCCAAAGTTCATATCGATAACTTTCATACAGCGGTCGGGCACCAGCGACTCGTGATGCTCCTAACGGCATAATATTGGTAACGGTTCCTGTTGGAGGATTCACGCTGTTTGTCATGTTGTTATCATCTGAACTGCATGAACTCGTAAAGTAAATCAGCATGAGTACAAGAAGCGAGCTTCCAATTTTTTTATAAAATAGCATACGCATAAAATAATTTAATGTTAAACTTATGTTTGCTAAGATGACGAAGATTTTAGTGTAATCGTATGTGGCAAAAAATAGAAGTGTCCGAAATTCTTCTATATAAAAGATTACAGGACAACATTTAGCTATTTTGAAAAATTTATGGTGCTTGTGGATGCTGAACTGTGTACGTTGATTTGCTTAAGATGTCGTAGGTGAAACTGACTTTTTTTTGAAAACGCCAGGAGAAATTCCCACTTCTTTCTTAAATGTTTCGTAGAAGGTACTTCTAGATTTAAAACCAACTTCTTTTCCAATCGCTTCAAGCGAAAAAACATCAAAACGTGTATCGGTTAACATTTCTTTGGCAAGTTGAATGCGATATTGATTGATAAATTCTTTGAAACTCATTTGTCCTTCTTCTTTCAAAATACGTGTGACGGAGCTAGCACTTACTCCTACTTTTTTGGCAAAAATTTCTCTGTCGAGAGAAGCATCTCTGAAAAGTTCGTCTTCGTGCATCAGTATTTGCATGTGTTCGTAATGATTCAACATAGCAGTACTTTTTGTACTATGTGTGCGTTGTGTAGTACCAGCATACATTTCCTGAATAGCTTCCTGTTCTTGCTGCAAGTGTAATTGTTGAATACCAATGTATGAGGTTCCCACAAAAAATAAAGTCATCACAACACTGAACGAATCCCACAAATTCATATCAAATAATAATTCGGCACATTCTAACATCAGAAAAAACAACATGACAGAAATCAGACTAGAAGAAATAATATACAGCCATCGTTTCAAATTTGTTGCAGCAGCACTTTGATACACTTTTACAATGGCAGCAGTCACTACGATTGTGTTAAAGCCGATGATTAAAAACGCTTCAATAGGTTCCAGTGTTTCCAATAGTTGTTCAAAAATTCCTGCTGAA
>JBCCLS010000348.1:0-4530 GCA_039026835.1 Bacteroidota bacterium
AATTTTTTCACATAAAATACGTATCTTAATCAGCATAATCAACAATAACCTCCCAAATATATCTAGATGAACCTGAAGAAAATGTGCTCATTTATGGAATAAAACAACTATATAACCTAACACCAAAAAAACCTCCTAATGAAAGCCAAGTATGACCTCATTGGAACAGGATACAACAATACCCGAAAAGCAGATCCTTTCCTTCTAGAACGATTGTACTATCATCTGAATCCTATTCACAAAGGTTGGTATTTGGATATTGGTTGTGGTACAGGCAATTACACCGCAAAACTTCACAATAAAAAAACAAAATTTATCGGCATTGATCCCTCTGAAAAAATGCTGTCCGAAGCGCAGAAAAATTATCCAAACATCATTTGGAGAAAAGGCATTGCAGAAGATATTCCTATTGAAGATGATCGGGTAGAAGGTGTTATTGGCACTTTAACTTTACACCATTGGAATGATTTGAAAAAAGGCTTCTCAGAGTTGTTTCGTGTGATGAAAAAATATACCAATGTGGTTTTTTTTACAGCAACACCTGAGCAAATGAAAGGCTATTGGCTCAATCATTATTTTCCAAAAATGATGGAAGCGTCCATACAACAAATGCCATCACTTGAAAAAATAACTCACGCGATGGAAGCAGCCAGTTTTAAAGATATTTTTACGGAAAGATATTTTATTCAACCCGATTTGAAAGATCATTTTTTATATGTTGGCAAGCACAATCCCAGCATGTATTTAGACCCAAACATTCGCAATGGTATTTCTTCATTTTCTCATTTAGCACATCAGGAAGAAGTCCAAAAAGGATTGGCACAACTCGAAAAAGATATTGCTTCCGGAGACATTCAAAATATTGTCAAAACATACGAAAACCGTACAGGCGATTATTTGTTTTTGTTAAGTCAGAAAGAAACTTAATTTGTTTTGAACTCGCTCTCGCGTAAGCGGGAATCTCTTGGATTGCTTTATTTTTAGAATTTTTGATTCGTCATTAGGAGCGCAGCATGGTAATCGGTTTCTAGTAAAAACATAAAATTAGCTTTGAAATTTATTGACATATTTTCAAATCTTCAAATCAGCACATTAAAAAAACCGTCATTTTTATGTTCGCTTCACTCCATAAAAACACTCGAACTGACGTTTAGTGTAATAACGAATCAGTAGTAGGTTAAACAAGAAAATTTGTGAATTCGTGGTAAAAAAGAAAGAATCGGACAGTTTCAGTATTTTTTCAAAATGACTTGCTTTTGTCATAGAAATCAAATTAACGCCTAGTATTTTAAATTCAAGTCCAATTCCGATGTACAGTCGTCACTTCGAGTGATTTTGAGGAACGAAAAATTGTATCGAGAAGTAATTAGAAACGCTAACGTTAAATGATTTTAAACTAAATTTATAAACACATAAATTAATAAACTACCAAGAATCATAGCTGTTCTCGATACATTTTTATGTTTGCTTCACTCCATAAAAACACTCGAACTTATGTTTAGTGTTATAACGAGTTAGTAGTAGGTTAAAAAAAAGAAAATTTGTGCATTCGTGGCAAAAAGAAGAAACGTATTGTTTTTTTATAAAACTGAACTAATATTTAATTTTCATATTCAAGTTAAAATACGATTTATCATCAAGGAGCTTACCAAGAAACAATCGGTTTCTAGTAAAAACATAAAATTCACTCTGAAATTCATTGCTACATTGACACATATTCAAATCATCAAATTAACTCATTGAATCAATCTCTAATGTAACCATTGAATCTACACGCAAAGTTACTTCTCTCCCAAAAACCAACGCGCGATTGTCATCTAAATGCCCCGCAGGAAACTCAAAACAAATTGGAAAATCATATTCTGAAGTTACGTCTAAAATAATTTCATGTGCATTCTTTCCAAAAGGAATGGTATTGTCATGCATGTCAGTCATTCCTCCAACAATCAATCCCGCTAGATTTTCAAAATAACCATTGCGTTTTAAGTTCATCAACATGCGATCAATATGATAGAGATATTCGTCTAAATCTTCCAAAAAAAGAATTTTTCCATCTGTTTGTAAACTCAAATCAGAACCCAACATACTATACAACATACTCAAATTTCCGCCGATCAATTCGCCTGTAGCAATACCTTTTCTATTAAAATCTACAGCTGGAATTGTATAGGTTAGGCTTCCGCCGAAAAGTACTTGATGCAAACTTCTCAATGCATTCGCACTGTTAGTAGGAACATTAATAGGCATCGTGGCGTGAAGCGTTTCAAAGCCCAATTGCTGTCCCTTACTATGCAAAACGGTTACATCCGAATAGCCAATAATCCACTTAGGTTTTTGTGTACATCTTGAAAAATCCAATTGATCTATGATTCGAATCGTTCCATAACCGCCGCGTGCACACCAAATCGCATCAATGTGATCGTCATCCATAAACTGTTGAAAATTTTGGGCACGCGTATCATCATCACCAGCAAATTGGTGATCTTCCAATTCAATGGTTGTTCCGAGCACAACTTTCAAATCCCAGCTGTGCAACAATGCAATCGCAGCTTCTATCTCAGCAATTGAAATTTTCCGCGCAGTAGAAACAATGCCAACAGTGGCTCCTTTTTGTAGTGGTTTTGGTGAGTTCATACCTTAAATCTAATCGAAAATAAGTAGACTTTACTTTGATTCAAAAACAAAATGCATTTTTAGATGAGCTGCAAAAATCATCGTTTTTGTGAATATATACCGTATTATTACCGTGTAAATCTTTATAATTTGCAGTCTAAATATGTATTTTTGCACGTTACAAATACAATTTTAGGACAAAGTTGTCTTTAAAATTATTTTTATCGAATTGAAAACAAACGAAATGAGTCAAAACCCGAAACGATATACCATTACCGCTGCGTTGCCGTACACCAACGGACCTATCCATATTGGACATTTAGCTGGCGTGTATGTTCCTGCCGATATTTATGCGCGTTACTTACGATTAACAGGCAACGATGTTGCATTTATTTGCGGAAGTGACGAACATGGTTTTGCCATTCCAATGCGTGCTTTTAAAGAAGGAATATCGCCTCAGGATATTATTGACAAGTATCATGGAATTATCAAAAAATCATTTGAAGATTTTGGAATTTCGTTTGATAATTATTCAAGAACTTCTGCGGGAATTCATCATCAAACGGCTTCTGATTTTTTTAAGAAACTATATGACGATGGCGAATTTATCGAAAAAATAAGTGAACAATTGTATGATGCGGAAGCCAATCAGTTTCTAGCCGATCGTTTTGTGGTAGGAACCTGTCCAAAATGTAGTTATGAAGAAGCCTATGGCGATCAATGTGAAAATTGCGGAAGCTCTTTAAGTGCAACTGAATTGATCAATCCAAAATCAAAAATTACAGGAAATAGTCCGTCACTTAAAGAAACGAAACACTGGTATTTGCCCTTAAATAAATACACTGACTTTTTAAACGAATGGATTGTCAAAGGACATGAAAAAGACTGGAAAGCCAACGTACATGGACAAGTAAAATCGTGGGTAAATGAAGGCTTGCAACCAAGAGCGGTGACGCGCGATTTGGATTGGGGAATTCCTGTTCCTGTGGAAGGTGCAGAAGGAAAAGTATTGTATGTATGGTTTGATGCGCCTATCGGATACATTTCCGCTACGAAAGAATGGGCAGCACGCGAAAACAAAGATTGGGAACCGTATTGGAAAGACGAGAACACCAAATTGGTACACTTTATCGGAAAAGATAATATTGTATTCCACTGTATCATTTTCCCGTCGATGTTAAAAGCGCATGGTGATTATATTTTGCCAGACAATGTGCCTGCAAATGAATTCTTAAACTTGGAAGGCAACAAACTATCTACCTCTAAAAACTGGGCAGTTTGGTTGCATGAATATTTAGAAGATTTTCCAGGAAAAGAAGATGTATTGCGATATGCGCTAACAGCAAATGCACCAGAAACAAAGGATAACGATTTTACGTGGAAAGATTTCCAAACACGTAACAATAGCGAATTGGTTGCGATTTTAGGAAACTTTATCAACCGTGTGGTCGTTTTGACACATAAATATTATGAGGGAATTGTTCCTGAATACACTGGAAATTATGCAGAATTGGAGCAAATAAAGCATTTCCCAAGTGTGATTGCCAGTTCTATTGAACGCTATCGTTTCCGCGAGGCTAGTCAGGAATTGATGAATTTGGCACGATTAGGGAATCAGTTTTTGCAAGCTAATGAACCTTGGAAAAAGATCAAAGAAGATCCTGAAGCTGTTAAAGGTATAATGTATGTAGCTCTGCAAATTGCTGCGGCGATTGCGGTATTGTCAGAACCATTTTTACCATTCACAGCGAAAAAGTTAAAAGGTATTTTAGACCTTGATGCGAGTCTAAGTTGGAATGATATTACGACGAAAGACATTTTACTTCCTGAAGGTCATACCATTAATAAAGCAGAGTTATTATTCGCTAAAATTGACGACAAGGAAATTCAAGCACAATTGGACAAATTAGAAGCCAC
>JBCCLS010000349.1:0-4529 GCA_039026835.1 Bacteroidota bacterium
ACTATGGATCTCTATGTTTTCATGTTTTTCTCTTGTCATATTGAACAATTTAAAATCATATGATTTAGCAATATTGAAGTCATATTCTTACTAAATATATTGAATAATAGATGTAAACGCAAAAAGAACTTACAATTTTAAAACTCTAAACGATTAAATTTAAAATAGTTATGACATTAACAAAGTAGGTAAAGTAAAAGAAATCAAGCAAACCGCTCTACCTCAAAACCTTCTAATTTCATAGAAGTTTTATGCGCTCCGATCAATTCGCTGACGAGTTTTCCTGTGGCGGGTCCCAAACTCCAGCCCATCATAGCGTGCCCTGTAGCAACGGTGAAATTTTTATACTGTTTTGTTTTTCCAATATACGGCAAACCATCTGGCGAACACGGACGCAAACCACAAGCTGCTTTTTTGATCGCAGTTTCAGGAATTTTCAATCCGTTGTAGAAAGTTTCGGCTGCTTTTGCAATTGCTTTTACGCGTGTGTGGTTGATTGTGTGATTGATGCCGCCAATTTCCATTGTTCCTGCAAAACGAGTAAATCCTTGCATCGGCGTGACGGCAACTTTGGCTTCTGCTAAAATAGTAGGCATAGAAATTCCTGTGTGCTGTGTTGTATCAATTCGGTAGCCTTTTCCCGCTTGAAGCGGAAGTCGTATGCGTAACTTTTTTGCCAATATAGCACTCCAAGAACCTGCTGAGAGCACAAATTCATCTGCTTTTAGTGTGCGCTTCTCAGTCTGTACGGAAACAATTCTATCATTTGAAAACTGTAGATCAGTAATGCTTTCATTTGTATAAAACTGAACTCCTTTTTGTTGTAACAACGCGATCAACTGTGGCATAAAATTGACTGGTGTCATATGCGCATCACAATCAAAATAAACTGCTCCTTTGATATTGAAATCTACATTAGGTTCTAGTTGTTTTACTTCGGCTTTGGTTAAATTTTGAACGTTCAACCCTTCATCAATAGCGCGTTGTCCCATCTTCCATTCTGCTTCGCCTTCTTTATCAGTTTGATAACACATCAACAAGCCTTTCCGTTCCAAATGAAAGTCAAAATCATTGGAATTTTGCATGTCCACATACAACTCACGACTCAACAAATTGATATCTTTAATAATAGGAATAGAGCGTTCTACGTGTTTGGCTGTGGCCGATTTTTTAAACAACCAAGACCATCGGAGGAAATCAGCTTCCAATCTGGGTTTTACATAAAATGGACTCGACGCATTAAACATCCACTTGAGTCCTTTGGTAATCATTCCTGGAGCTGCTAGTGGAATAATATGACTCGGCGTAATGTATCCTGCATTCACAAAAGAAGCACCACTTGATAAGTCGCTTTTATCCACAACTGTGACTTGGTGTCCGTCTTGCTGTAAATAATACGCACAACAGAGTCCAATAATTCCACCTCCGATTATTACTACTTCTTTATTCATTTTAGACTCGCTTTTGTTTTTAGATGCGCTTTGCTTTAGAATCTAGATCGCTGTGCTTCTAGAGTTTAGACTTGCTTTGCTGTTAGACTTGTTGCTGATTTAATTCTCCCGAATTAAATCACTATCAAATTTGTCAACGCTGGCACTTCAAAGTACTTCTCGATAGATCCTGAATCAAGTTCAGGACACTCGAAGTGACGTGTATTATCAAGACTCAATACTAGTATCTCAATACTCAGTACTAACTCCGTTCAAAGAGATCCTGAATCAAGTTCAGGATAATTTAATTTTCCAGAATTAAATTACCTGAAATCCATGTGCATACGGATCGTCTTCTTCATCAATGATGATGGTATTGTATCCATAAATCTTTGCCCAACCTTGAATGCTTGGAATAATGGAAGGCTTTCCGTTTAGTTCTGTTTCTTCAACGATTTTCCCTGTAAATTTTGAACCTATATAACTTTCATGAACGTACTCCGCTCCTACTTTTAGCTTTCCTTTGGCGTGCAATTGTGCCATACGTGCCGAAGTTCCTGTACCACACGGACTTCTGTCAATGGCTTTGTCTCCATAAAAAACAGCATTTCTTCCTGAGGACGTTTTATCTAAAGGATTTCCTGTCCAAAGCATATGCGAAACATCACGAATAGTAGCATCTTCTGGATGAATAAATAGGTTTGGATATTTTTGATTGATACGCTTTCGAACCACTTGCGAATACTGAATGATTTGGCTCGCCGTAAAATCGTGCACACCTGAAAAATTCTCTTGTGGATCTACAATCGCATAGAAATTTCCGCCGTAAGCGACATCAAAAGTCAATTCGCCTAATTCTGGACACTCTACTGTTAAATTTTCTGCTGCCAAATAGCTTTTCACATTCGTTAATCGTACCCAATCTACTTTTTTACCTGTTTGCTGGTATTCAATTTCGACCAAACCTGCAGGCGCTTCCATTTTGATTTTTCCTGCTGTTTTTGGTGTGATCAAGCCTTCTTCAATGGCAATCGTAATCGTACCAATCGTTCCGTGTCCACACATGGGCAAACAGCCTGAAGTTTCTATAAATAAAATCCCAAAATCATTCTTCGAATCGTTCGGAGGAAATAAAATGCTGCCGCTCATCATATCGTGTCCACGCGGTTCAAACATCAATCCCGTTCGAATCCAATCGTATTCTTTGAGAAAATGCTGCCGCTTTTCACTCATATTGGCACCAACCAAATTTGGTCCACCACCTGCGACAACACGCACAGGATTTCCACAAGTATGAGCATCAATACAGAAAAAAGTTTTTCGCATCTCCAAAAATTATAAAGCTTCTTTCGTTTCTTGATCATTTACCAAACGGAGAATTCCCAATGGATTTTCGTTTTTAAGTGCATCTGGCAACAATTCATTTGGCCAATCTTGATAACTAAACGGTCGAACCCAACGTTTTATGGAATCTCTTCCCACCGCAGTGAATCGACTGTCAGTCGAAGCTGGATACGGTCCACCGTGCAACATCGCAGGAACAACTTCCACACCAGTGGGCACACCATTAAAGATAATTCTTCCTACTCTATTTGCTAACGCATTTACAATGGACGAACGCGATGCGACTTCATTTTCTTCTGAAATAATGGTTCCTGTCAGTTGTCCCTCCAAATTGGAGATAATAGTTTCCAACTCCGCTATATGTTCACACTGAACTACCAACGAAAATGGTCCAAAAACTTCTTCATGAAGCGTGTTATTTTCTAAAAATGTTTTTCCATCTACAGTTGCCACAGCCTGTTGCGCATAATTATCTGCTACCGCGGTTTCCAAAGTCGCAACCGTTTGTACATTAGTTTGCGTTTGTGCTTGGACTTTATTGTGATTGTAAGCTGAATGAATGTTTGGATGCAACATGCATTGCGGTGAAATGGTTACAATTTCTTCTGAGAGTTTATGAATAAAAGTATCTAATCCAGCACTTTTTACACCTAAAATTAATCCGGGATTGGTACAAAACTGACCTGTTCCGAGTGTGATGGAACTTGCATAGGTTTTTGCCCAGTTTTCTGCTTTTGTGTCCAAGGCTTTTGGCAATAATACCACTGGATTGATACTTCCCATTTCCGCAAAAACTGGAATGGGTTCTGGACGTTTGGCAGCTAAATCTAACAAAGCACGTCCGCCGCGAATGCTTCCTGTAAATCCGACACCTTTTACTTTGGGATGTTTCACCAATTCTTGTCCAACTTCAATTCCGCTGCTATTTAAGTTTGAAAATACTCCATTAGGCATGCCTGTTTTTTGTGCTGCTTTTTGAACTGCTGAAGCGATCAATTCACCTGTTCCTGCATGCATTGGATGCGATTTTACAATGACCGGACAACCGGCAGCCAACGCCGAAGCCGTATCGCCACCTGCGGTGGAATATGCTAATGGAAAATTACTCGCACCAAATACAACAATTGGACCAATGGGAACAAGCATTTTGCGTAAATCTACTCGTGGTCGCGGTTCGCGATTGGGTTGTGCTGGATCAATTCGGGCTTCTACCCAGGAACCTTCTGCGACTAAGTTGGCAAACGTTCGTAACTGTCCGATCGTACGTCCACGCTCACCTTTGGCTCTTCCTGCAGGCAATCCGCTTTCAGACATATACATATTGATCAACACATCATCTAACGCAAGAATTTCGTCTGCAATAGCATTCAAAAACGCTGCTTTTTGAGCTCCTGATATGATTTGAAACTCGGTAAACGCCTCCGAAGCTAGGTGAACAGCTTCATGAATTTCTTCAATCGTCGCTTCTGTAAAAACGGTTTCGTTTTCTGTATTTGTTTGTGGATTAAAGGTTTTATAAGTGATGTTTCCTTTGGCGGAAAGTGAATTTCCGATATAGTTTTTTCCTGTAATCATGCTATTTTAAAGTTTTAATGGTAGTTGATTAAATATATACAAAACTTTGATATGTAAAATTAATAGAAATAAAAGCTCAATACTAGCATCTCAATACTCAATACTCAATACTCAATACAAACATCTCAATACTTATAAGTACTGCTTATAATTTGGTACTATTGGGCGTTTCTTTTTTCC
>JBCCLS010000350.1:0-4518 GCA_039026835.1 Bacteroidota bacterium
AAAAAATAATTCGTGTATTCATGCTAAAAAAAAGAGGACTACTATTTATATCTGAATCATTTTTAGACTAAAGTATTAGATTAGCCTTTGAACAAATTCAAAATTTAAAATTCAACATTTAAAATTCATTTAAACTTAGTATTTTTGAAATTCACTCCTAAAAAAACACAACACCTTTGATCGCTAAATCAACCATAGATGCAGTATTCGATATTTCTCGTGTAGAAGAAGTCATTGGCGATTTTGTACAACTCAAAAAATCAGGAAGCAACTTTAAAGGATTGAGTCCATTTTCAGACGAGCGTACACCGTCGTTTATGGTATCGCCCGTAAAGCAAATTTGGAAAGATTTTAGTTCGGGAAAAGGAGGAAATGTTGTGGCTTTTTTGATGGAACATGAACATTTCACCTATCCCGAAGCTATTCGTTATCTCGCAAATAAGTACGGAATTGAAATTGAGGAAACTGAGCGTACTGACGAAGAAAAAGCGTTAGCCAACGAAAAAGAAAGCATGTATTTGGTGTCAGAATACGCTAAAAAGTATCACCAAGAAGTGCTTTGGGAATCGCCGCAGGGAAAAGCGATCGGATTGACATATTTCAAAGAAAGAGGTTTCACTACAGAAACCGTCAAAAAATTTGGATTGGGTTACGCCTTGGATCAATGGAGCGCCTTTACCGATACCGCGTTGAAAGAAGGATACAATCTCACGTATTTGGAGAAGACCGGATTGACCATTGTAAAAGGCGAAAAACGTTTTGATCGCTTCAAAGGAAGAGTCATGTTTCCGATTCACAGTATGAGCGGGCGTGTACTTGGTTTTGGAGGAAGAATCCTAACGAATGATAAAAAAGCAGCTAAATATCTCAATTCACCCGAAAGTGATATCTACTACAAAAGCAAAGTTTTGTATGGTTTGTACTATGCGAAACAGGCAATTGCCAAAGAAGATAATTGTTATTTGGTAGAAGGATATACGGATGTTATTCAGATGCATCAGGCGGGCATTCACAATGTGGTTTCCTCTTCGGGAACTGCCTTAACGGCGGAACAAATTCGGTTGATCAATCGTCTGACCAAAAATATTACCATTCTATATGATGGAGATGCTGCGGGAATTCGTGCATCGCTTCGTGGTGTTGATTTAATTTTGGAACAAGGTATGAATGTGCGCGTGTGTACATTTCCACAAGGAGAAGATCCGGACAGTTTTACCAAAAACAATGCGTTGGAAGATGTGTTGGCATATTTTGAAACGAATGTAAAAGATTTTATCAGTTACAAGGCGTCTTTATTGATGGAAGTTGCTAAAAACGATCCTATCAAAAAGGCAGAAGTCATCAACGATATGATGTCGAGTATTTCCCGAGTTTCTGATCCTATCAAACAGGAATTGTATTTGCGTGAAACATCGCGTATCATGGACATTTCGGAAGATGTGTTGTTTGCAACTTTGGCACAACTGCAAAACAAAAACATTCGCGAAAGCAACAAAAAAATCCAACAGGAAAAAAAGGCGTTTGAGGTTATCAAAACTGAGAAAAAAGCTGAAGCAGTTGACGTACAGTATGTGTTGGAACGAAAAATCATTGAAATTTTACTATTGTATGGAAATGTAGATGCTACATTTGAAGACTTAATTTTAAAAGAAGATGACGAAGGCGAATTGCAATTGGAACGCGAACTCTTTGAAGCCAAGGTTTTTCAAAAGTTGTACTTAGATTTGCAACAAGACGAAATAGACTTGGCAAACGACAAATTTAAAACAATTTACTATCGTGCCATTGAAAAACTCAACGAAACGGGCGATTTAGAACTAGATACTTTTGTCAATGAAATAGAACCAGAAGTTGCGAGTGAAGTCACGGATATTCTTATGCGTGAAGAACGTTACGAATTGCACAATTGGGAAGCGCAAAACATTTTTGTGAAACCCAAAGAAGAAACCATAGCACAATTAACCAGCGAAACCATACTTTCCCTACGTTGCTTTTTGATCAATCTGAAAATAGAAGAACTCAAACTAAGTATTACACCAGCAACACAACTAGAAGAAACACAACATATCCTAGAAGATATTATCAATTACAATACGCTTAAAAAATCATTATCCGAGCAACTCAAAAGAGTATTGTAAACTAAAAAATTTGCATGAAAAATACCATTTTATTTCTTGTCATTTCACTTTTGTGTTTGACGAGTGTAACCGCACAAGAAAAACTTACAGCAACAGAAAAACTAGCTTCTTTAGGCAAAATATATGGATTTTTAAAATACTATCATCCAAACGTAGCAAAAGGAGAATTTGATATCAATACACAGATCATGGCATACATACCAAAAGTGATTGACGCCAATGATGCAGCAGCTTTGTCTACAATTTATATCGATTGGTTGAATGAGTTGGGCGAAATTGAAGTATGTAAAAATTGTAACGACGAAATACAGTATTTTGAAAAAAACTTTGATCTCTCATGGATTGAAAATAGCACTGTATTTACATCAGCACTTTCCTCTAAATTGCGCTATATTGAACAAAACCGCAACCAAGATGCAAACCAATATGTAGCTATCAGAGAAGTCGGAAACGTGCAAGTTACAGAAACTACGTATCCACAATTGAGCGAATATCCTGCTGAAGCATATCGTTTGTTAGGCTTGTTTATGTATTGGAACATCATTGAGTACTTTTTTCCATACAAATACCTTACCGATCAACATTGGGATGAAGTGTTGTTGGAAATGATTCCTAAATTTCGAAAAGCAACAAACAAAACGGAATACAGAACTGCTATCAAAGAATTGGTTGCCAAATTAGACGATTCCCATGCATGGCTTAGTTTTGAGCAAGAAAAAGTGAAACATTTGCCCGTAAAAATAACACATGTGGAGAATAAAGCGGTCGTTTCAGGCTTTTACAATGACTCTATAGCAAAAGCAAATAATCTACAGCTAGGCGATATTATTACAAAGATTGACAATTCAGGTGTTGCTACAGAATTGGCAAAAGCAATGAAATTTAGAGCTGCTTCTAATGAAAATGGTAAGACGAAATTATCGTATCTCAATATATGCACAGGACTTTCAGACAGTGTTAATTTGACCCTTATTAGAGATGGCAACACGCAGCAAATTAAAGCAAAACGTTACAATTTTAAGGATTTTAAGTATCGAAACAATCCTAAAGCTATCAAATCTAAATCCATTAGTGATGCTATTGGGTATATAAATGTGGGAACGATTGGTGGGAAAGAGGTATCTAAAATTTTCAAATCTTTCAAAAACAAAAAAGTAATTATTATTGATGCGCGAAATTATCCTAGCGTAAGTTCTGCTTCTTTAACGCGTTTTACACATTCCGAAAAAAGAGATTTTTACAGTAGTTTTTCACCAGATATCACCTATCCGGGAAAATTTACATACAAAACACCTCGAAAAACGAGTGGAGGCAGAAAAGTATTTAAAGGAAATATTATTGTATTGGTCAATGGCGACACGTTTAGCAGAGGTGAATTTTTTGTAATGGCATTACAAACAGGAGATCGTGTTACCACAGTTGGAACGCAAACCGGTGGAGCCGATGGAGATGTAGTGACATTTAATTATCTAGGTGGATACCGAACCGCAATGTCTGGAAATGGAATTGCTTATCCTGATGGGACAGCAACACAGCGTAAAGGAATACATATAGATGTGTTGGTTACACCTACCATCAATGGATTGCAACAAGGGCGCGATGAAGTGTTGGAAAAAGCGATTGAAATTGCCAATCAAAAAAAATAATGGTATGCACACATTTTTCAGTATACATACCATTATACAATTTCTTACTGTAGTAAAGAATGTTTCTTTACAAATGCAATTACAGTAATTCCAATGCTTTTGCTTGCTGTAGTAAATCAACTAAATTGTCTACATTCAACTTTCGCATTAAGCGAGCTTTGTACGTGCTCACTGTTTTCTCGTTCAGATTCAACTCTTCAGCAACATGTTTGTTACGTTTTCCAGAAGCTAGAAGTTTTAATACTTCAACTTCTCTTGTAGACAAGCGTCTGAAGAATCTGCGGGGTTTGTTTGTGCTTTCATCAAATGCTAAGCGTTGTGCTAACTCGTTGCTGATGTAAATACCACCATGCATAACTTTAGTAATAGCTTCTTTGATAACATTTGTAGCGACAGATTTTGATAAGTAACCAGAAGCGCCGGCTCTTAGTGTGCTTACTGCGTAAACATCTTCGGAGTGCGAGCTAAACATAATTACTTTCACATCAGGGAAGTCTTTCTTGAGTCTTCTCAAAGCAGTAATTCCATTGACTTCAGGAATATCCATCTCCAATAACACTACATCAACATTTTCTTGACTAATAAAGTCAAACAATTCAGAAGTCGTGGCAGCTTTGCCTACGACATCAATCTCTGTAGAGTTCTTGAACAAGGATTTAATTCCTTTTCGAACAATGGGATGATTGTCTGCAATTAATACTTTAACCATAATTTAGTTTTTAAAGTTATTATTA
>JBCCLS010000351.1:0-4514 GCA_039026835.1 Bacteroidota bacterium
AAAGTAAAAGCGTTTCATAAGAAAAAAAGTATGCTAAGTGTTTAAATAGTTGCTTAAAGATATCTTTTTACTACACAAAAAAGAAATGGTTTCTTAAAATTGGTGAAATTTATTTGTGGTAAAATTGTTCAGTATCAATCACTTTTAGTCTTTTTAAATAGTATGTTGCTTGGTAAGTATGAGTAAGTCTAAAATGATCGCTTTATGAGTTTAATCTTCTGATCGTGGATAATTTTTATACAGTCGAATGCCCAATCTTACAAAGAGCAACACTGCAATGATGATGACAATATTGAGTTCATCCATGTGTTTATTGTATCTTTTTTCGTTTGTATTTTTTTCCTTTTTTGAATTTTTTGCCTTCAAATCCTTCAAATTCAATCGGAATGGAAATATTTCCTTTATCTTCTGTCGGAATGCGTACTACAAAATGCAAATGTTGTACTGTAGTAAAACCTGTCATTCCCGAAATTCCAATTGCTTGTCCGCGCGTAACCGTATCTCCATTCGCAACTAATACACCTTTATAATCCAAATGGTAATAATGAGCTGTAGTTTCATCGTCGTGCATGATTACAATATAATTCGCAAAATTTGAAAACTTTCGTGTACGTCCATGTTTTTTTGAATCATCCTTTATGGAAATTACTTTTCCTTCTCGAGCTGCGTAAATGGTGTCGCCGATTTTAGTCCCAAAATCAAAGGCGTGAAAAGAGCCCGCATGGTTATGAGAAAAGTTGCCAAAGTTACCCTGAATCAATTTGCGTTTGGGTTTGTATGGTAGCAAATATTTATAATCGTTATTGGGTTTTACGGTGGCCGGATTGCCAAAAGCTAGATTAAAAGTAAAATAATTTTTCAAACCAATTGCTGCGCTATCATTTTCTAAAATATTTCGCGGAACTTTTATAAAATTCGTCAATTTTCCGCCTGCCGGAATCATGGATTTGGGCGGATACACAATAGAGTGCATTGTGCTATCTTTCGGATCGATCTTAAAAAATACATCTCCCAGAATATTATTCTTTATGTAAATTGAAATGGTGTCTTTTGTAGACAAAATAGAGTCCTTTTTCAATTCCACCATTTGTGCGTGACAGCAGCATACACTAAACACAAAAAGAAATGCAATACGTTTCATGGGGAATTATTTTATAATTTTTGATTAAGATAAAATTGATGGACTTGTCTGCCGAGTGCTGCCAAAAACGGAATGCCAATTTCATCGTATTCATACGTATCATCGTTGAAAATTTGATTTTTATTGACATGAATTGTCGCCGTTATGGTGAATTCGATATTATTTTTTGTGTCTACAATATGTGCACAATCCGTTAAATATCCATACGCATATCCTACTTTATTATAGATTTTAATGTCATCTGGCATCGTTTCTTTTGAATCGCCAAACAAAAAGAACTTTACATAACTGTCATAATACTCAGCACCGGTAAATCCTTGTTGTTTGGGAGTTTGATGCATGGTGTTGAGTAAAAATTCACGATCACTAGTACTCAATTCAAATTGCTGATTTGGTGTGTATTTTTTGGGATGAAACAAACGCTTCATCAGTTCATGTAATGTGGTTACAGGTAAATAATTTTTCTTAGAAAAATCCATTGGTTGCTGTATCAAAGAATCATTTCGATAAAACCCTTTTCCCTTTTGTGTTTTTTGAATGGACAAAGGTGCAATTGGTGCGTTTTCTTTTTCTTTTTGTTGATAGCGAATGCTGTCATTTTGTGTAAATGTAACTGCTTTTGTCTTCAAATTGGCAGCATCTGACGTGCTCAAACGATGTGTGATTTTTGCATTGCCAATATCTTTGGAATTCAGTAGAAAATTAATTTGATCCTGTCCCAAAAATTCAAACAGTCGGTTGTAAGCGTCATTATCACTCACAGCAAAAATCTTCTGTACTTCTTTGCGAATAGTCGTTGACACCGAATCGCCTTCTACCATAAAATCAGTTTCACTCGTAATGTTTGGAATAGTATTTACAACTTCCAACGCACACAATGCCACAGGAAATTTTACACTACTGGCAGGATAAAAATACACAGAATCGTTTGCCTGAAAACTAAAATCAGTGCCTGCTGCATCCGTTACCATAATTTGCACTTCATGCATTTCCAAGTTTTGCATCACATGTTGAATATTTGCATCATCTGCTGCGAGTGCAAAATCAATTGGATTGTCGTATTTTTTATCGGAAGTACAGCTTACACAAGCCATCAAAACAAGAATTAGTAACTTTTTCATCAAATAATTATCTAAAATGTCTTTACAAGATACTGAACTCATTTTAACTTTCGGCAAACAAAAAATATACATATGTACATCATGTATGTAAAAGAGCCAAAAAATCAAAATAGCACACAATAAAAAAAGTGCCTGCTTTACACAGACACTTTGCCAACACTTAGATTTCCTAAATTTAAACTGCTTTAGGAATGTTTTTATGTTCTTCTTTTGGCGAAAGATCAATTTCCACCTGATTTCTTAAAATATCGTCAAATGTTTCTCGCTTGCGTATCAAATGTGCTTCGTTGTGAAGCCACAAAACTTCTGCAGGTCGGTAACGAGAATTGTAGTTGCTTGCCATTGAAAAACAGTACGCACCTGCATTGTTGAACTTTAAAATATCACCTTCGCGGATTTCAGAAATGCGTCGGTTGTTTCCAAACGTATCTGTCTCACATATATATCCGACAACTGAATAATAACGCTCTCTACCTTTTGGATTGGAAATATTTTCAATGTGATGAAACGAATTGTAAAACATAGGACGAATCAAATGATTGAATCCACTGTCAATACCTGCAAACACTGTTGAGGTAGTTTGTTTTACTACATTCACTTGCGCCAAAAAACTACCCGCTTCGCTGACGAGAAATTTTCCTGGTTCAAAATTGAGTGATAATTCTTTGCCATATTCTTGGCAGAATTCATTGAAACGTGTGCTTAGTTTTTGTCCTAACTCTTCAATATTAGTTTCAATATCATCTTTTTTGTATGGAACTTTAAATCCACTACCAAAATCAATAAAATCTAGATTTTCAAAGTTTGCTGCTGTTTTGAATAATATTTCAGAAGCATATAAGAATACATCAATATCTAAAATATCGCTTCCTGTGTGCATGTGAATTCCGTTGATATGCATGCCTGTAAGTTCTACAATGCGCAGTATATGTGGAATTTGATGAATGGAAATTCCAAATTTTGAATCAATATGTCCCACAGAAATATTGTGATTTCCACCAGCCATTACATGCGGATTGATACGAATACACACTGGAATTGTTGGATGTTTGCTTCCAAACTGTTCTAAAATAGATAAGTTGTCAATATTGATCTTAACACCTAATTGTGCTGCGTGTTCAATTTCTTCTATCGAAACTCCGTTGGGCGTATACATAATATCGCTAGCGTCAAAGCCTGCTGCCAATCCTAGTTGTACTTCTTGAATGGACACAGTATCCAATCCTGCGCCAAGCGATTTCATTAATCGTAAAATACTTAAGTTAGAGAGTGCTTTAACAGCATAGTGTAACTTTAATTTGGGTACAGTGCTAAATGCATTTGTCAATCGTTCGTACTGAGATATAATTTTTTCAGCATCGTATACATACGTTGGACTTCCATATTTTTGTGCAATCGCTAGTAAATCTGTTTCTTTCATGATGGTTTTCCTCGATTACCGAGATTTGAATGTTGCGACACAAGGTCGAATTTTTTATATTTTCTATATTTCTAAGGCATAAGTTACCTTTTTTTGATGTTTCAAAACTAAAATAAATTCCAATCACAATAAATAAAATAAAGGAAAAATATAAAAATAACACAAAAAGTTTCATTTGTAACAATTTATCGTTTTAAGACTGTCAATCAAAGTAACATTCATGAATCCGTACTGATAGTAACGTAACTTGCTTTTTTGTTTATGGACACTATTGTATCTTCATAAAGAATTCAAAACTTTACACGATTATGAAAAAAAGAAATTTAAAAGCGTTGACTTTAAACAAAAGAAAAATTAGTGAATTACATGCGATCGGTGGTCGCAATGATGAAACGGATACATGTCCTACAAACAGTGGATGCAGTTGCAATTCCTGTCCTCCAACTTGTCAGACTATTGAAGCCCCATCGGTAGGATGTGAACTGTAGTTTTAAAAATGGCTACAAGAGGTTGTCTTGAAAGAAAAGATTTCATCAAACCGAATCATGTGCTGAATGTATTTCAGTATCAAGTTCAGAATGATGTTTCTAGTAACTTTTGAGACAACTTCTTTTTTTATGAAGTGATAGGCTGAAACTTCTTTTAAGCTATATTGTTTTAACAATGTTAGGAAAAAATTCTGCGGAAGCAATTGTATGGACAAACCGTAACCACATGATTTTGAATATGTTTATTTTTAAGTATAACCAGAAAAATTTAAATCATGAAAAAAAAGAATTTACAATCATTGATGCTCAATAAAACAAGCATCAGTACATTGAATCAACAAAAA